>NZ_JBFBCI010000010.1:0-173068 GCF_040683095.1 Sphaerisporangium sp. NPDC051017 | reverse complement strand
ACCTCAATCGCCGGCCGTGACGGGAAGGGGGAGCACCCACATCGATACAGCGTTCATGGGTCTCACCTCCTCGGGCGGTGTCACGGTCAACTGCACGCTACAAGCCCGAGCATCACCCCGTCCAATCCTTTCCCAGCCACGTGATCACGACTCCGAACGGGCCCGTGCGGTTGCAGGGCGAATCCGGCACGGCGGCCCGGCTGGTCACGGTCGACGGTCTGACTGGGCGAACCCGACGACATCGGCATGGTGATCGCGGCAGGCCACTACTCCAGAGGACGCTCCTCCACTACGCGGTCGAGACGGATCGGCAGTGTCCGCTGGCGACGCCCGGTGGCATGCCACACGGCGTTGGCGATCGCGGCGGCGGTGCCGACATTGCCGATCTCGCCGGCGCCCTTGATGCCCATCGGGATGCCGGGTTCGTGATCGGGTACGAAGTCGGCTTCGATCTCGGGCACGTCGGCGTGCGCGGCGATGTGATAGCCGGCGAAGTCCGCGTTGACCTGCCTGCCCGAGACCGGATCGCGGACGCCCTCCTCGTGCAGAGCCATGGACAGCCCTCCGATCATCCCTCCGACGACCTGGCTGCGAGCCGTCAGCGGGTTGACCACCCGGCCCACGGCGAACATGCCCAGCAGCCGTCGCACGCGCACCTCGCCGGTCGCCGGGTCGACGGCCACCTCGGCGAACACGGCGCTGTAGGAGTGCCGTTCCTTGGTCAGCAGGTCATCGAGCATCCGCGTGGTGTCGGCCGTGGCGGTCACCGGTCGTGCCGGACCGCGCATCCGGTCGCGCAGCTTCGCCGCCGCCTCGCTGATCGCCCACGACCACGAGGTCGTCCCCCGGGAGCCGCCGGCGTTCCACGCCGGACCGAGGTCGCTGTCCGCGATCCGGATCCGTATCCTCTCGACGCCGACCCCCAGCGCGTCCGCCGCGACCGCGGTCAGCGCGGTGCGTGCGCCGGTGCCGATGTCGGCGGCGCCGATCGCCACGGTGAAGGTCCCGTCCGTCTCCGCGGTGATCGACGCCGACGAAGGGAACGCGCCGGCGCTGAAGGAGACGGCGGCCATCCCGGTGCCCACCAGCAGACGTCCCTCGCGCCGCGTCCGCGGCCGGTGGTCACGGGTGTCCCAGCCGAATCTGCGCGCGCCTTCGCGCAGGCACGCGACGAGGTTGCGGCTGCTGAACGGCAGTCCGGACACGGGACCGACGGCGGGTTCGTTGCGCAGCCGCAGTTCGAGGGGGTCGATGCCCAGCCGCTCCGCCAGCTCGTCCATGGCGGATTCCAGGGCGAACGAGCCCGGCGTCGCACCCGGTCCGCGCATCGAGTACGGCGGCACGGTGTCGATCGGGACCGTGGTGAGCCGGGTACGGATCGCGCGCGCGGCGTACAGCGTTTTGGTGAGTTCGGTGCAGAGCTCGATGTAGTCGGCGAGCGGTGAGAGCGCGAACGCCGCCTGGTGGTGGATCGCCCGCAGCCGGCCGTCCGCGTCGGCGCCGATCCGGATCCGCTGGTCGGTCGGCGGCCTCATCGAGGTCGTCAGGAACACCTGGGCGCGGGTCAGCGTGACCCGCACCGGACGCCCGAACCGCGTCGCGGCCATCACCGCCAGGATGAGCTGTGGGCCGCACAGTCCTTTGGATCCGAAACCGCCGCCGACGTGCTCGGCGCGGACGCGCACCCGTTCGAGGTCCAGGGAGAACAGTGTGGCCAGGACGCGGACGACATCGAAGGGCCCCTGGTTGGAGTCGACGGCCTGGAGGCGGTCTCCCTCCCACCACGCGGTCGCCGAGTGCGGCTCCATGGCGCTGCAGTGCTCCTCAGGCGTGCGGTACCGCTCGTCGACGACCACCGCGGACGCGGCCAGCTCGGCGTCCAGATCTCCGACATCCGCGTCCGGGCCGAAGAGCGCCGACGCCGGCCGGGCCGCCGGGTGGCCGGCGGAGAAATCCGTGTCGTGCGGCTCCTCGTCATAGGTCACGGGGAGCGCCTCGGCCGCCGCCCGGGCCTGTTCCGGCGTCTCCGCCACCACCAGCGCGACCGGCCGGCCGGCGTAAGGGATCACGTCGCCCTGTAACAGCAGCAGCCCGCCGTCCGGGCCGAAGAACATGCCCCCCGCCCGCGGGTCGAGCCTAGGCGCATTCCTGTGGTCGATCACGCCCAGCACGCCCGGCATGCTCAGTACGGCCGAGATGTCGATGTCGCGGACACGCCCTCGCGACACCGTGGCCGTGACGACGCAGCCGAAGGCCAGGTTCGGCATCGGCTCGTCGGCGGCGTAGCGTGCACCGCCGGTGACCTTGGCCGCTCCCTCGATCCGGGGCCGTGGGACCCCGACGGCACCTGCCGGCGGCTCGGCAAGGAAGGCGTTCACGCGTGACTCTCCTTCGGAACGGTATGCCGGATCGTCACGAGGCCCGGCCGGTCGGCTCGGTGAGCTCGGTCAGGACGGCCTCGATGAGGTTGCGCGCCAATGTCACCTTGTATCCGTTGTCGCGTAATGGCCGCGCGGCGGACAGTTCCGCGTCGGCGGCGGCTCGGAAGCGGTCGGCGGTGGCGGGACCGTCCCGCAGGACGGCCTCGGCGGCCCGAGCCCGCCATGGCCGCGACGCGACGCCGCCGAGGGCGATGCGCGCGTTACGCACTACTCCGTCACGAATGTCGCAATCGGCCGCGATGGACACGTTGGCGAACGCGTACGACGCACGCTCGCGGACCTTGCGGTACCGCGACCTCGGCGAGACCGCGGCCCCCGGGAGGGCGACCGCGGTAATCAGAGCGTGCGGCGGCAGCGCCGTCTCCCGCTGCGGCGTGGCGCCGACCGGCAGATAGAACTCCGGCAGCGGGATCTCACCGGCCCCGTCGAGCGTCTCATAGTGCATGACCGCGTCGAACGCGGCCAGCGCCACCGCCATGTCCGAGGGATTGGTGGCCACGCAGTGATCAGACCAGCCCAAAATGGCGTGGTTGTGGTGCTCACCGGCGATCGCCGGACATCCGCTGCCGGGCGCCCGCTTGTTACACGGCTCGGAGGGGTCGGCGAAGTACGCGCATCGGGTCCGCTGCAGCAGGTTGCCGCCCACCGTGGCCATGTTCCGCAACTGGCCCGACGCGCCGGCCAGCAGTGCCTGGCTCAGCGCCGGATACCGGCGCCGCACCTCGGGATGGGCCGCGACATCGCTGTTGGTCGTCGTCGCGCCGATGACCAGCCCGCCGTCCGCCGCCTCGGCGACACCGTCGAGCCGGAGGAACCTCACGTCGACCAGCCGTGTGGGCGCTTCGACCCCGTCCTTCATCAGGTCGACGAGGTTCGTGCCGCCGCCCAGATACCGGGCGCCGTCGTTCCCGGCGACCAGCGTGAGCGCGTCACGGACCCGCGTCGCCCGCTGATAGGCGAACTCCTTCACCGCCCCACATCCTCACGCGCGGCCGTTTCGAGCACCGCGCGCACGATCGACGGATAGGCGCCACAACGGCACAGGTTGCCGCTCATCCGCTCGCGCACCTCCGCCGCGTCCAACTCCGGTGCCGGGCGGTCAGGGGAGACATCGGCGGTGACGGCGCTGGGCCAGCCCGCCGCGTGTTCGGTCAGCATCCCGGCGGCCGAGCAGATCTGCCCCGGAGTGCAGAACCCGCACTGGAAACCGTCGAGCCGTACGAACGCCTTCTGCAGGGGCGACAGCTCACCGTGACCGGCCAGACCTTCGATGGTGGTGATCTCGGCGCCCTCGGCGGCGACCGCCAGCATCAGGCAGGACACCACACGCCGGCCGTCGGCCAGCACCGTACAGGCGCCACATTGCCCGTGGTCGCAGCCCTTCTTCGGCCCCGTGTGGCCGATCCCCTCCCGCAAGGCGTCGAGCAGCGTCCTGCGGTGGTCGACGTCCAACCGGTACGTCACCTCGTTGACGCGGAGCGAGATCTCGCCGCGGGTGTCGCCGGACATCCATTCTCCTCTCACCGCACAGCGGACCCACGCGGCGCCATCAGAGGCGAGCGGCTCAACAGCGGTTCCGCGGCGGATGGGGACGGCCAAGGTCACGACCATGAAATCAGCGTCACGCGGTGAAACGCTCATCCAAAGCTCGCGATCTCTTGCCCAATCCTGCCGGCGACCGTCCGTCAGGGCCATCTCGCGCAGCGCGCGTCAATGATCAGGCCAGAGAGGCAGGCAGGATTCGTTGGAAGATCTCCTGGCGCCGGGCGGCCGCGCCGGGGCGATGTGGCTACCGGTCGTCGTCGGACGTCCGGCGGCGGGCGGGCTCGCCGTGATCGGTGGACGCCTGGGCCTGTTCGCTGGCGGGTGTGCCTTGGGGCGCGGCGGGGGGCTGGGTGACGGAGGCGAGTAGGGCGAGTTTGTCGGCGTTGTCGGTGCCGGGGTCCGGGTGGTAGACGACGAGCATCTGGCCTGCCGTGCCGCCGATGCCCAGCCTCTCCCGGTTCAGTCGTAGGCCCCCGACCTGGGGGTGGTCGATGTGCTTGGGCGCGCCTTCGCACGCCTCTACGTCGTGGCGGGCCCAGAGCCGGCTGAAACGGGGGCTGGCGAGGGAGAGCTCGCCGACGAGCTCGATGAATCGGAGGTCGTCGGTGTCGGTGCCGACGGACTCACGAAAACCGGCGACCATGCCCGCGGCGGCGTTCTCCCAGTCCGGGTAGAGGGCCTGCTCGGCGGGGTCGAGGAACACGTCCCGCAGGCGGTTGGCCCCCGCCACGAGGCGCGGTGACAGAGCGGTCGCCAAGGCGTTGGCGGCGAGAACGTCGAAGTAGCGGCCCTCGACGTACGCGGGCAGCGGGAGCATGGCGACGAGCTTGGCGACGCCCGGAGGGACGGTCTCCTTCCGAGGCCGGCGCCGGTGCCGTCGCGGTTTGCCGGCGCCAAGGCGTAGCAGGTACGCCGTCGCGTCGTCGTCGAGCAGCAGCACCCGGGCGAGGGACTCGAGGACCTGCACGGAGGGGTTGCGGTCGCGGCCCTGTTCCAGGCGCAGGTAGTAGTCGGCGCTGATGCCGGCGAGCATCGCGACCTCTTCCCGGCGCAGGCCCGGCACGCGCCGTACCCCAGAAACCGGGATACCGGCCTGTTCAGGAGTGACGAGCTCACGGCGGGCGCGCACGTAATCGCCCAGCAGGTTCGATTCGTCGCGCATCTCTCCACCGTAGTTCGCGCGACCGCGTGCGTGCCTGGTCCTGTCACCCCCAGGATCGCAGGGGCCCTGGCTCCGTCGGAGCATGGACGGCAGCCTGGTCGGTGGCCCACCGGGCCATCGCCGGCACGGACGGCCCCACCGGTACCTGCCAGGAGGACGCCGGCGAACTCGCCAGGTCCTTCCGCGTCCCCGGGCGCGGACAAGCACAGCAAGGAGCGAAACCATGTCGACATATCTGCTGGTACACGGTGCCTGGCATAGTGGACGGTGCTGGGAGCGGGTGGTCCCGTTGCTGGCGTCGGCCGGACATCGGGTGGTCGCGCCGTCGCTGACCGGCTACGGCGACAAGGCGCATCTGCTCGGCCCCGAGGTCGGGCTTGACACGCACGTCGACGACATCGTCGGGCTGATCACCGAGGCAGACCTCGCCGAGGTGGTACTCGTGGGACACAGCTACGCCGGGCTGGTCATCTCGTCCGCCGCCAACGAGGTCCCGGATCGGATCGCGCATCTGGTCTACCTCGACGCGATGGTCCCGGAGGACGGCGAGAGCGCGGCCGATGTCCAACCCATGACGCAGGCCCTGATCGACCGCGCCGTGAAGTCCGACAGCGGCTGGCGGGTTCCGCCGCTGCCCGAGATGCCGCCGCCCTCGGGTCTGTTCGGGGTCACCGACCCGGCGGACGTCGCCTGGCTGCGCACGATGCTGTCGGACCAGCCGGTGCGCTGCCTCCAGCAGCCGGTCCGGCTGGACAACCCGGCCGTGAACACGATCCCGCGGACGCACATCCACTGCACTGTCGGCGTGCCGGAAGGCATTGCCCGTCGGCCCATCCCCGCGATGCAGCCCAACGGCACCCCGGCACAGGTGTGGGAACTGGCCACCGGCCACGACTGCATGATCACCATGCCGGCCGAACTCGCCGAACTCCTGCTCAAGCTCGGCTGACGCTCACTCGGCGCCGGCACTCGTCACGGCGGCACGGGGGCTCTCGGCAGGCCTCCAGCTTTGGATGGCCGGCCACCGGCCGGGTGCCGGTCCCGTCGCTCCGGCGCCACCGGCGAGAGAGGCTCGCCGGTGGCGCGGTGCTACGAGGGTGCGGCGGGAATCAGCGGGCTGTCAGAGCTTGCGGATGGCGATGGCGTTGTCGCCGAGGCCGCCGGAGCGCGGGTAGACGCACTGGTACGCCTGGACGACGGCGGTCGTGGTCCATCCCGGCGGGGACGACTGGAGGCCGCAGATGATCGCGGTGGATCCGGACGGGCGGCCGTTGAGGTTGGTCAGCGTGTGCTGGTCGTTGAAGATGCGGTTGGGCGTCTTCGTCATCTCGCAGGAGAACGAGTAGGAGAAGGCCGTGGCGTAGAAGCCGGCCGGGGGCGGGGTGATGCAGGCGGTCACGGTGCCGCCCGAGGGCGTGTCGGTGACGTCCTGGATGGTCTTGGCGTTGTGGTAGACGGAACCTGGCGTACCGCAGGTGTACCAGTCGAAGTACGCGGTCTGCACCCAGCCGGTGGGCGTCGTGGCGTTCTGGCAGACGGTCTGGCTCACGCCTAGCAGACGCGCCGGAGACGCCTGGGCGGCGGTCGCCGCCGTCGCCGAGACGGCCAGGAAGGCGGCCATCCCGAGGGCGAATGCGGTCGGCAGTCTCATGTGCCACTCCTCGTGGAATCGGGCAGCAGAGAGATCAGGTTTCCGGGCCTGGGAACCTGACTGATCGCGATCGCCTGAATGATGGCAGCGCGCGCGGCACGCGAGAACGGCCGTACCGGACCCAACGCGCATTCCTCTGGGGCCATGCGACGCCCGCACGTAGGGGTTGCGTTTTCTGGTTATGGCGGGAGCAGTCTTGCGTTATACGTATAAATCAACATATCCGTCCAGATGGCATGATTTCCGGCCGTGCTGAATCGTCGGCCGGGATGGTAGGTTGAATTCGGCCGCTTCTCGGGGATTTTCGCTGAACAGTCGTCCAGGCGGTTCACGGCTACGGCCGGACGGAACGCGGGCGCGCGAAATCCCGCGTGCCTTCCCGCGGCGTCTCCGTGACCGGCCTGGCGCGTACCGAGATCGGAGTTCTCGTGCCCGCTGGAAGAATCTTCATGACCCCCACCGTGGTCCGCGACCTGGTGACCGAGCAGACCTACAGCATCCCGCCGGTCCAGGCCGTGCACGCGGTGGGCACCCTGGTCGACTACACCCTCAACGGCCTGGCGGTCGGCAGGATCCGGAAGACGCTGCGCGGAACCGTCGACGGCGACAGCGCCATCCCCCAGGGCGCCGCCGTGAGGATCCCGCTGCGGAGCGACCTGCGCGGGGTCTACCCCGACAACACCCAGGTCGCGTTCTCCGGCACCATCGAACGGGTCTCGTCCCTTGACGCCCTGACGTGGAACCTCGGGACCATGGCCCGCCGGGTGGACGTGACCGACGTCGCCGGTACCGTTCCTCAGCCTCCGAACGGGCTCGGCGTCTCCATCGAGCAGGACGCGCAGGACAAGAGCGATTTCCCCAAGAACCAGGCCTACTATTACCTGAAAGGCGGCACAGCCTGGACGACACGGGTGCAGACCTGCGCCGCGCTCGCGATGTGGAGCAGGACCGCCCGCATCTCCTACCTGTCGCACGCGGACGCCGGCACCAGCCCGGTGACCGTCTCGGAGCACGTCGCCGAGTACCTGGCACAGGCCGTGAAGGGCGGCGCCGACCTGAGCGTCGCCGGCGAGCTCACCGTCGTCATCCTGCTCGCCCACGCCACTCTCGGCGAGGACAACGGCTCCCTTCAGGTCCTGTCGCTGTCCCTGAACCACCTGCCCACCGCGCAGGCCGCGATCGTCTACCGCAACGCCCGGTGCCACATCATCGGCCCGAGGGACTACGTGGCGGTCCAGGCCGACGGCCCGCCCCGGGTGCTGCTCCTCCCGGACGTCCGCGCCGGGTACCTGCTGACGCGGTACACCGCGACCCCGACCCCCGCGCTGCGCGACCTCCTCGTCCAGGCCGTCCCGACTCCCGCGCCCGGCACGTGGCTGGTGGACAGGAACGCGGTCTTCGAGGCCGCCCAGGCCGCCAAGGCCCAGGACCACGAGACGCTGCTGCCGATCTTCGCGCGGCTCCTGGGCTACGAGGACGCCGCCGAGGCACGGCGGAAGCTCTGGTCGCTCTGACCGGAGCGCCGCCGGCGAGGGCGGCGCGGCGGCCTCCGAGCCCGCCGGTCAGTGGTGGCGGGGCTCTTCGTCCAGGTAGTTCTGGTACCACGGGCGGCGGCGCGGAGCGTGGTCGTAGTACGGCTCGCGTCCGTAGCCGGGGTGGTACGGGGCGCCGTCGTCGTACGGGTCCCAGCGGTACCAGCGGGGGGTGTCGTGGGTGCGGTGCCAGCGGGGGCGGGGGCCGCGGCCGCGGCGGCCTTCGCCGTCCTCGGGGTACGGGGCGCCGTCGTCGAAGAACTCGCCGCGGCCGTCTTCGCGGCGTTTGCGCGGGTCGGCGGCGGCCATGTCCTCGGGTTTCAGGCCGGGGGTGGTACCGCCGCCGAAGCGGCTGGTGTTCGGCGGCGTGAACGAGGTGGCGGGGACGTCGCGCAGGGCCTCGTCCATGGACCGCACCCAGATCGGGCCGGGGAGCGTCGCCCCCTGGATGCCGCCGTAGGAGCGGCCGCCGATCTCCACGCCGGTCAGCGGATGCTTGTAGGCGCCGCGGATGTCGCCGAGGCTGACGGCGGCGGCGAGGTCGGGGGTGTACCCGGCGAACCAGGCCGAGGTGTACCCGTTGTTCGTCCCCGTCTTGCCCGCCGCCGGCCGGCCGATGCTCTGGCCCTTCATCGTGCCTCGGGTGAAGACGCCGGACAGGATGTGGTTGACCGCGTCGGCGACCTCCTCCTCGAGGGCGGGCGAGCAGCTCGGCGCGACGGACGTACGCCGGCCGCGCCGCTCGGTGATCTCCAGGATCGCCATGGGCCGGCAGTAACGTCCGCGCGCGCCGAAGGTGGCGAACGCGTTCGCGACCGTCACCGGGTCCATCTCGTTCACCCCGAGGGTGAAGGTGGGCACCTCCTTGAGCGGCTTGCCGTCCGCGCGGACGATGCCGAGCGACCGCGCGGTGCGCACCACGTCACAGAGGCCGACCTCGCGTTCCAGCATCATGTAGAAGATGTTGACGGACTGCCAGGTGCCGGTGGCGAGGCTGTGCGGGCCGCCGCGGCCCTCGCCGCCGGCGTTGTGGATGACGGTCTCCGGCGCGTTCACCCGCTTGCCCGAGCAGTCCCGGTACCCCGAGGACGGGACGAAGCTGCCGGGCGTGTCGAAACCCTGGTCGAACCGCCAGCCCTTGGCCAGCGCGGTGGCCAGCGTGAACACCTTGAACGTCGACCCGGCCTGGAATCCCTGGCCGCCACCGTGCGCGGTGTCGGCGGGCAGGTTGAAGGTCGTCTTGGGGCCGTCGCCGCGGTCGCCGGGGTTGACGCCGTACTTCTTGCTCGCGGCCAGCGCGCGGATCCGGCCGGTCCCGGGCTCCACCATGGCCTCGGCGGCGACCTCGTGGTCCTTGGGGTACACGTGGGCGGCGATGGCGCGTTCGGCGGCCCGCTGCGCGGTGCGGTCCAGCGTCGTCTTGATGACCAGCCCGTCGCGGTACAGCCGCCGCTCGCGCTCGGCGCGGGTCTGGCCGAAGGCCGGGTTGGCGATGACGTCCCGCTGCACGTACAGGCAGAAGTACGGGTAGTCGCTCTCGGAGCACCCGCCGGGCTCGGGCCGCATGTTGAGCGCGAGGGCCTCCGCCTTGGCGGCCTCGGCCTGGGCGCGCGGCACCATCCCGAGCTGGGTCATCCGGTCCAGGACGAGCCCGCGCCGCTCCAGCAGCGCCTCCTGGTGCTCGGGCCCGAGCGTGGGGTCGGTGCGGTACGGTGTGCGCACGGCCCCCGCCAGGGTCGCGGCCTGCGCGAGCGTCAGCGCCGACGCCGAGGTGCCGAAGAACCGCTGCGCCGCGGCCTCCACGCCGAACGCGCCGCCGCCGAAATAGGCGATGTTGAGGTAGCGCAGCAGGATCTGGTCCTTGGTGTACTTGCGCTCCAGCCCCATGGCGTACCGCAGCTCCTGGAGCTTCCTGCGGATGCTCGGCGCGCGGGCGAGGTCGCGCTCGCCCTCCGAGCGGGCGTTCTGCAGCAGGATGTTCTTGACGAGCTGCTGGGTCAGCGACGACCCGCCCTGGCGGATGCTGCCCGCGCGGGCGTTGGCGATCAGCGCGCGGATCGTGCCCTTCATGTCCAGGCCGGCGTGCTCGTAGAACCGCGCGTCCTCGATGGCGATGATCGCCTTGAGCATCATCGGCGCGATCCTGCCGAGGTCCACCGACTGCCGGTTCTGCACGTAGAACTGGGCGAACTGCTTGCCGTCCTTGTCCAGCAGGCGGGTGCGCTCGGGCAGCGGGATCTCGCGCAGTATCGCCGGGACCTCGAAGAAGTCGTGCGCGGCGTCCCGCGTGAGGATGCCCGCACCGCCGACGGCGGGGAGCGCGATCGCGGCGACGAGCAGCCCGCCGACCACGCCCGCGAGGCCCAGCGTGGCGACGGCGACGGGCACCGCCGACTCGCGCCGGCGGTGCCGTACGGGCTCGCCGTCAGGTGCGCGGCTGCCGTCGGATCCCGAGCTCACGGGATAGAAGTACGACCGAGGGAACGCCCGTAAACGCCCTCCGCGGAAAGCTTTACGCTTCCCGGTTGATCTTCAGTCCAAGTGAGGTGAACTGGTCGAAAACGCGATGATAACCGCGCTCGATGTGGTTGACACCGCGCAGCGTCGAGGTCCCCTCGGCCACCGCGGCGGCGAGCACCGCCGAGAACCCGGCCCGGATGTCGGGCAGGGTGACGTCGGCGCCGCGCAGCTTGGACACGCCCCGCACCACCGCCGAGTGCTTGGCGTTGGTGTCGTGGTAGCGGCACGCGGGCCCGCCCAGGCACACGTCGAACGTCTCGATCTCGCAGCCCATCTTCTGCAGCGCCGGCACGTACACCAGCCGGTTCTCGAAGACGGTCTCGTGCAGCACCGACATGCCCTCTGCCTGCGTGAACAGCACCATCAGCGGGGTCTGCCAGTCGGTCATGAACCCGGGGTGGGTGTCGGTCTGGACGGCGGCGGCGCGCAGGCCGTTCGGGGCCGAGGCGGTCAGCCACTCGTCGGTGATGTCGAACTGCGCGCCCATGCGGGCCAGGGTGGTGATGGCGGTCACCAGCCGGTCCTGCGGGCAGCCGTGCACGCGCACCTCGCCGCCGGTGATGAGACCGGCCACCAGGTACGAGAACGCCTCGATGCGGTCGCCCGCCAGCCAGGTCGAGGCGCCGCGCAGCCGCTCGACGCCCTCGATGACGATGCGCCGGTCCGGGCTGAGCTCGATGCGCGCGCCCATGCGCTGCAGGAACAGCGCCAGTTCGACGACCTCGGGCTCGGTCGCGGCCCCCTTGATCACGGTCTTGCCCTCGGCGAGCACCGCCGACAGCAGGATCGTCTCGGTCGCGCCCACACTGGGGTAGGGCAGTTCGATGCGGGTGCCGCGCAGCCGGGTGGCCTTGGCGAAGATGCCCGTGTCGCGTACGTCGACCTCCGCGCCGAGCGCGCGCAGCGCCTCGACGTGGAAGTTCACCGGACGCCGCCCGATGGGGTCGCCGCCGACCAGCGGGACGTACGCCTCGCCCGCGAGGTGCAGCAGCGGGCCGAGCATCAGGATCGGGATGCGGTTCAGCCCCGTGAAGGCCTCGGGCACCCGGGGGCGGATCTCGGGGCCGCGCTCCAGGGTGATCTCACGCTGGGTGATGTCGACCTCGATGCCGAGGGCCGACAGCATCGCGGCCGTGATGCCGACCTCGCCCACCTCGGGGGCGTTGTGCAGGGTGCTCGGGCCGCTGCCCAGCATGGCCGCGACCATGTGCTTGGACACCGCGTTCTTCGAGCCCCGTACTTCGACGTCCCCCCGCAGAGGTCCGCTCGGTTCGATCAGCCATACCTCTTCGCTCACGGGGGACAGCCTAACCATGCGGGCCCGCGTGGCCGAAGGTGCGGGGGCGGCCCGCGTGGGTAACATATGCGGATCCGCACGGTGGAGCGGGGGCGCGTGACAGGACGAGGTGATCGGGTGCGGCAAGTGCGCGATTTGCGCGATTTCGGGCTGACCGTCGTCGTCCTCGCCCTGATGGGCATCGCCGCCGGGTTCGCCTGGTCGGGCCTGTCGCCGCGCACGCCGTACGTGATCACCAAGACGGGGCCGGTGCTCACCGACCCGACCACCCAGTCGCTGATCGCCGCCGACGGCTGGTTCGCCGTCGTCACGGCGTCGGCCGGGCTGGCCTGCGGCGTCGTCGCCTACCTGGTGTCGCGCGAGGGGCGCCCGGTGGCCCTGCTCGCGGGGCTGGCGGCTGGCGGCCTGCTCGCCGGGTTCCTCACGCTCAGCGTCGGCATGTCGCTCGGCGGCCCGACGATCCGCGCGGCGTCGGCGGGCGCGGCGGCCGTCGGCTCGACCGTGGACGTCCTCACCGTCACCGCCTCCGGCGTGCTGCTGAGCTGGCCCCTGGTGGCCGTCGCCGTCTTCGGCATCATGGAGTCCGTGGACGGCTACCGCGACTCGCCCCTCCGCAAGCCCTACGCCGGCGAGCAGCACGACGCGGGGACCTAGCGGTCCGGGGCGTCGGTCCCACTTGACCGGGCCCGCTTGACCGGGCGGAACGAGGAGTCGACGAGGCCGATCCTGTGGGCGACCACCGCGGCCTGCACGCGGTTGCGCACGCCGAGCTTGTCCATGGCCGTGGAGACGTGGGTCTTCACCGTGGTCACGCCCACGTGCAGGCGGTCGGCGATCTCGGCGTTCGACAGTCCCGTGCCCACCAGGGCGAGCACCTCCCGCTCCCGCTCGGTGAGCGCCGCCTCGACGGGCGAGACGACCGGCTTGGCGGCCTCGGCGGCGAGGGCGCGCTCGACGACGCGCCGCAGTACGGACGGCGTCAGCAGCGGCTCGCCCGCGGAGGCCTTGCGCACGGCGTCCACCATGCGCTCGGGGTCGTCGTCCTTGACCAGGAAGCCGAGCGCCCCGGCGCGCAGCGCGGCGTAGACGTTCTCGTCCTCGGCGAAGGTGGTCAGCACGACGATCCGCGCGGAGGGCCAGGCCGCGAGGATCCTGCGGATCGCCTCCAGCCCGTCGACCTTGGGCATGCGCAGGTCCATGAGCAGCACGTCAGGGCGGTGCCGCTCGGCGAGTTCCACGGCCTGGGCGCCGTCGCAGGCCTCGGCGCAGACCTCCATGTCGCCCGCGGCCTGCAGGAGCATCCGGACCCCGGCCCTGACCAACGCCTGGTCGTCGGCGACGACGACTCTGATCATGCTTCCCCCTCGTGGTGCGGGGCGAGGCGCCCCCCTTCCCGCGGTTCCTCGCGGGAGCGGCCCGCGGGCAGCGGCAGGGTGGCCGCCAGCCGCCAGCCGCCCGAATCGTCCGGTCCCGAGAACAGGTCGCCGCCCAGCGCCTGGGCCCGTTCCCGCATGCCCGCCACACCCCTCCCCGACGAGGGCAGCGCGGTCAGGGCGTCGTCCGCGTGGCCGCCCGGGCCGGGCGCGCTGAGCACCTCCACCCGCAGCGCGCCGCCGGACACCGACAGGCCGACGCTGGCCGAGGCGCCGGGCCCGGCGTGCTTGAGGACATTGGTGAGGCCCTCCTGGACGATACGGGCGGCCGAGGCGCGGGCCACCAGCGGTGTGCGCTCGACGCCGGAGTCCATCCGCAGCTCCACCGACAGGCCCGCGGCGTTCATCCGCTCCACCGCGTCCATCACGACGTCGGCCACGACGTCACCGGGGTCGGCGACCGGCAGGTGGCCGAGCGTCCCGGGGTCGCGCAGCACGTCGAGCAGGCCGCGCAGGTCCTGCAGAGCCTGGTGCCCGGTGGCGCGGATGTCGGAGAGCGCCTCGCCGACCGGGCCGGACGCCTCGGCGTACCGGGCGGCGCTCGCCCGCAGCACCATCGCGCCGACGTGGTGGGCGACGATGTCGTGCACGTCCCGGGCGATGCGCTCGCGCTCGGCGAGCCGGTCGGCGCGCAGCCGCGCCTCGGACAGCCGCCGCGCCTCCTCGGCCATGGCCGCGCGCATCTGGGCCGCCGACCGGCGCGCGGCTGCGTAGCGGCCGATCGCGATCGGCGCGGCCACCATCACCAGCAGCGCCGCCACGCGAGAGACCGTGACCTCGGGCCAGCTCCGGTTGACGACGTTGAGCGCCGTGACGCCCGTGGTGAGCGCGTACGCCGCGGCCGTCCAGGGCCAGGACGCGCCCATCGCGAACACCCCGAGCGTCACCAGCGGCATGACCTGCATGGAGTCGGCCGCCGGGGGCGTCAGCACGTCCATCAGCACCAGCAGCGCCGCCTGGAGCGCCAGCGCCGGCCCGGGCAGGCGGCGCACCAGGCCCGCGGTGGCGCCGCCCGCGACCACCAGCCACCCCGCCGCCCCCGTCCCCGGTTCCTGGAGCCAGGACGAGGCGTCGAACAGCATGAACGTCACGCCGCAGCCGGCGAGCAGCAGGTCGAGCAGGATCCTTCTCGCGGCGCCGTCCCTGGGCAGGTCAGGGCGCAGAGCGAGCCCGGCCAGCATCGGGAAACCCGTGAGCAGGACCGGGACGATCGGCCACACGCCGCGCGCCGTGCCGGCCTGCTCGGCCAGGTTGACCGCCGTCGCCGCCAGGCCGGCGGCGCCGACGGGGACCCACAGCCGCCACGGCCCCCGGTGGGCCAGCACCGCGAGCGTGATCAGCAGCAGCACCTGGGGGGAGTTCGCCGGGTAGGGCACGAGGTAGGCGGTGACCGCCAGCAGGACGCTGAGCACGACGCCGACCAGGGCGATCACCGCCGCGCCCCCGCGCCTGATCATCCCGATGGACGCGCCCGCGACGACGGCCATCGCGAGTACCGCGGCGTAGGAGGCGCCGTCCGTCGACATCCTGGCCGAGGAGACCGCCACCGCGACCACGCACCCCGCCAGGGCGATGGCGAGGTCCGCCGCCGTGTCCTTGTGCACGGGACAACGATAGGGAAGTCCGGGCCCTGCCACTCACCAGGTCACAGGGCGATCCATTCGGACGAGGCGGTGACGTGGGAGTGCAGGACGTCCCCGGCCGGGGCCGTCGGGAACCCGATCGACGCGCCCACCAGCCGCCGCCCAAGATGAGCGGCGGGTTCGGCCGTCCGGCCGAACGGCGGAGGCGGGCGGGTGCCGGCTGCGCGGGGGAGTGGGACGCGGTCCGCGACAGGGAGGGGACGCGGGCCGCGCGTCGGTCAGGGCCGTGGGCGGCGGGCCGTGTAGACGAGGGCGGGCGGCAGGTTCGGCCAGATGGTGCGGCTCGCCACGACCTCCTCGAACTCCGACTCCAGCAGCCGCCGGAAGCGGCGGGCGGGCGGCATCCACAGCGCGTGAACGTAGGCGAACGTGGTGAAGGCGCCGCCGGGGGCGAGCGCGGCGGACACGGCACGGATGATGGAGCGCTGAAGCGCGTCGGGGAACACCGCCCACGGCAGCCCGCTGACGACGACGTCGGCACGGTCGATGCCGCGCTCGGAGAGGAACTTCGGCAGGTCGGCCGCATCGCCGCGTACCAGGTCCAGCTCGGGGAACGCGCCGGCGAGCACCCCGGCCAGCGCCGGGTTCACCTCGACGGCGATCTGCGCGCCGCGGCCCGCGAGCCGCCTGGCGATCTCCCGCGTGAACGATCCCGTGCCCGGGCCCAGCTCGACGACCACGGGGTCGCCGCGCTCGGGCACGGGCGCGCACACCACCTGCGCCAGCCTGCACGAGCTGGGCGCGACGGCTCCCGTCTTGGCGGGCGAACGGAGGAATTCACGCAGGAAAACGGACTTGTGAGCGGGCATGCCACGACGCTATGGACGCCACGGGCGGGCGCGGCTCCTCCGAACGGCCGCGGATCCGGCCACCTGGAGGAGCGGCTCACCCGCCGTACGGCGGCGCCGATTTCCGGTGGAGCAGGGCGCGTTCGCCTGCCTCGACGCGGATGGGCAGGTGGTTGCCGGGAGGCGAGAGGGGGCAGCCGAAGATGGCCGGGTTCAGGTGGTGGTGGGAGAGCGTCGCCTGGTTGAAGTCGACCGGCACGGTGCTGCCGGGCTCCAGCAGGGGCAGCATGAGCCAGCGGCCGATCTCGGGCGTCTCGTTGCCGTTGGTCTCGTCCGTGAACACCACCAGGCGCTGGCCGGGCATGGTCTGGATGACGGCCAGCACGTATTCGGTGCCGTCGATCGTCACGACCAGGTCGACAGGGGCCAGGATGGCCTCGGTGCTGCGCGGGGTGGTCAGCCGCCCCACCTCGATGCGGCGGCCCTCGGGAGCCGCCCGGTAGGTGCCTTCGAACACCCACGAGGGGTCGTAGGGGAAGGTTTCGATCCCGCTGAGGCCGGAGCGTTCGACGGCATGGCGGTCCATGACCACCACGCCGTAGGAGCCGTCGGCGCTACCGGCGAAGCCGAAGCGGTCGTTGGGAAATCCCAGAGCGCTGTCCGAGGGCACTTCGGCCGTTCCGTCGACCGTTGTTCCGTTGATGGTCAAGCCGTCCTCGGCCGCGGCCGTCACGGTCAGGGCGCCGACTTCGTTGAGGCTCCACTCACCGGGCACGCCAGGGAGTGTGTGCGTGTCGCGGTCGCTGATCCTGCGAACGGCGACGACCTTGGCCTTGCCGTTCGCTCCGGTGAGTTCTTCCCACCGGCCCTCGCGCCACGCCTCGTACTCGGCGGGCACCGAGTCATGGCCTGCCGTGGCCTGCAGGCCGAAGGGGGGCAGACATGCGGTCATCAGAGTGCTCCTTTTCTCTCCGCCGCGAACGCCCCCAGTTGGAGGGCCCAGTTGGAGGGTCCGCGGCGGTGTCTGCGCGGAAGGGGCCGCGCGGGATCACTACTTAACCTACAAGACATGTCTGAAATACAGGAAAAGGTTGCGTAGAAGGCAAGACACTGGGCGTCGGCGTTGCCCGGCGGGCAATCGGCGTGAGTTGAGGGTCAGATGCGGCGTGCGGCCCAGACGGTGCGTTCGGTGCGTACCCGGAGGTCGTCGCGGCGCAGGATGCTGTGGGGGCTGTCCGTGTCGAGCAGCCGGTCGAGCGCGGCGAGGTCTTCGGCCGAGAGCGCTTCGGCGGCGACGCCGCGGATGCGCCGAAAGGCGCCCAGGGCGTACTGGCCGATGGTTTCGCTGTGGGAACCGTCGATGTTCACGGTGATGGTGCGCTCGCCGTCGAGGGTGAACCCGGCGGCGGTGAGCATCGGTCCCCAGTCGGCGCCGCGGTGGGGCACGTGTTCGGCGTGGAAGTGGGCGGTCGCGGCGTGGCAGCGGTCTTCCAGGCCGGGCCGGTCTTCGGGGGCGTCTTCTGGCAGGAAGCGGGGGAACCCGGCCAGCTCGACGACGGCGAACAGGCCGCCGGACCGGAGCATGTCGTGGACGTTGCGCAGGGCGTGGTGGGGGTCGGCCATGTGGTGCATCGAGGCCGAGGCCCAGACCAGGTCCGGCGTGCCGAGGTCGGGCCAGTCGGCGGCGTCGAGGTCGGCCTGCACGGTACGCACACGGTCGTCCACACCCTGGGCGCACGACTTCTCCCGCAGGCGCTGAAGGTGTCCGGGCGAGGCGTCGACGGCGATGACGTGAGCCTCGGGGAAACGGTTCAGGAGGGCGAAGGTGCCCGCTCCCGTGCCGCAGCCCAGGTCGACGATCTGGCGCGGGCCGGTTTTCAGGGGCAGCCATGCGGTGATGGCGGCGATGTGCTCGGCGAGGACTTCCGCGTCCAGGTCGAGGATTTCCGCCTGGCCGGCGTCGTCCTGCTGGTGGTGGCCGTGCTGCGCGCCGTGGTGGGGGGTGTGCGGATGTGAGTGGGTCATGCCGTCACCGTAGGGCGGGTTTGCCGAACGGCGCGACGGCTCCCGGGATGCGCAAGATGTCGGCGCGTGGCGGTGCCCGACGCGCAACGCGCACCCGTACCGGGGGTGCGCGTTGCCGTCATTCGCAGATGCGAGGGGTATCGCAGTCGCCGGCGTTGTCGCGCTGGTGTCCGCGGCGGGCATCGCGGTCGAAGATGCCCAGGATTTCACACGGCCCGCCTTCGGCGCCGATGGCGTGCGGCATCATGGTGGGGAACTCGGCGGCCTGGTTGGTCTCGAGACGGAAGCGCCGGTGGCCCAGCATGAGCATCGCGGTGCCGGAGAGCACGACCAGCCATTCCCTGCCGGGGTGGGCGCGCATGCGGGAGGGGTTGTCGGGCGGTGGCTCGGTCATGCGCTGGCGTACGACGCTCATGCCGGGGTCGCCCTTCACGGGCCAGCGCATCAGGCTGTGGGCGCCGTCGATCATCGGGCTGGTGACGACGTCGTCGGCGGCGGTCTCGACGAGCTGGTCGAGGGTGGTGTCCAGGGCACGGGCGAGGGTGACGAGCTGGTCCAGGGCGAGGCGGCGCTGACCGTTCTCGATGCGGCTCAGTGAGGACTGGCTGAGGTTGGCGCGGGTGGCCAGTTCTTCCAGGGACCAGCCCTGCGCGACCCGCAGGGCGCGGATGCGTTTGCGTACGAGGCTGTCCAGCTCTCCACTTTCTTGCGTCATGCGCACCATCGTATGCCCTTCTCGCAATGCGGGTTTAACGTCGTGTGCAGAAGGCCCGACGCGGCTGGGGCCACGCACGAGAAAAGGGCACGACATGTCTGTGCAGACTTCCCGCTACGCGAGCGACGCACTGCCTGGCGAGACCGTGGACGTTGTGGTGATCGGCGCCGGCCCCGCGGGCTTGAACGGTGCGCTGATGCTGGCCCGCTCCCGCCGCGCGGTGGTCGTGATCGACAGCGGCACCCCGCGTAACGCGCCCGCCGAGGCCATGCACGGCTTCATCGTGCTGGACGGCACGCCGCCCGCCGAGCTGCTCAGGCGGGGCCGGGAGCAGGTGCGCCGGTACGGCGGCCGGATCGTATTCGGAGAGGTGACCTCTGCCGAACCGGCCGCCCCGGCCGCCGACGGTGATCTGCGTTTCATGGTCACCCTGGCCGACGGCGGCACGGTGACGGCGCGCCGCGTGCTGGTGGCCACCGGCCTGCGGGACGTGCTGCCGGACGTGCCCGGCCTCGCCCGGCACTGGGGGCACGGTGTGGTGCACTGCCCGTACTGCCACGGCTGGGAGGTGCGCGACGAACCGATCGGCATCCTCGCCGCCGGCCCCGCCACGATCCACCACGCGCTCCTGTACCGCCAGCTGACCGACGACCTCGTCTACTTCACCCACGGCACCGATCTCGACGAGAACACCCGCGCGCGCTTCGCCGCCCGCGACATCCGCATCATCGACACCCCGGTGCGGGAGGTCATGACGAGCGAGGACGGCGGCATCGCGGGCGTGCGCCTGACCGATGGCACGGTCGTGGCCCGCCGCGTCCTCGCGGTCGCCACGCGGATGCAGGCCCGCACCGAGGGCCTGAGCGGCCTGAAGCTGCCGATGGAGGACCTGCCCGACAACATGGGCCGCCGCTTCGCCTCCGGCATGGCCGGCACCACCGAGGTGCCGGGCGTGTGGGTCGCCGGCAACGCCACCGACCTGACCGCCCAGGTGGGCGCCTCCGCCGCGGCGGGCGCTCTGGCGGGCTCCCACATCAACGCCCTCCTGGCCACCGCCGACACCGACGCGGCCCTCGCCGCGGCCCGGATCGGCACCACCGTCTGACGTCAGGGCTCGTACCAGCCCGCACCCCCCGCGTTCAGCCGCGCGTGGTGGCCGGACCCCTACTCCATCCACTTCGGCGACCGGACCTGCTCCGGCGCCTGACTCTGCATGCCCATTTTGAGAGGGATCTATGAGTACGAGCCAGCAACCACAGGTGGCGGCCGCTGACGGAAGCGGCGGAGGCGCACCGGATGCGCGTCAGCTGCGAGCCATTCTGATTGCCGCCTGCATCGCGCTGATGGCCGTCATCGCGTCGGTGTCCGGGCTGAACGTCGCCCAGACGCACATGGCCGTCGAGTTCGGCGCCTCACAGAACATCATTTTGTGGATCATCAACATCTACACCCTGACCCTGGCCGCGCTGCTGCTGCCGCTCGGCGCGATCGGTGACCGCCTGGGCCGCAAGCCCATGCTGATCGCCGGGCTGGGCGTCTTCGGCGTCGCCGGCGTCGCGGCGGGCCTGGCTCCGACGGCCGAGGTGATGCTGGCCGCGCGCGTGGCCGGCGGTATCGGCGCCGCGATGATCATGCCCATCACTCTCGCCGTCATCACCTCCACCTTCCCCGAGGAGGAACGCGGCAGGGCGATCGGTGTGTGGACCGCCGTCGCCGGAGGCGGCGGCATCCTGGGCATGTTCCTCTCCGCGCTCCTCGTCGACGTCGCCGACTGGCGCTGGCTGTTCGTCCTGCCCGTGGTCCTGGTCATCGTGGCCCTGGCCATGACGCTGAAGTCGGTCCCCAACTCCCGCGAGAGGTCCCACCACAGCTTCGACACGGTCGGCGCGCTGGTATCCACGGTCGCGGTGGTCGGGCTCATCTTCGTCCTGCAGGAGGGCCCCGAGCGTGGCTGGACCGCGCCCGCGACTCTGATCAGTCTCGCTGTCGGTCTCATCGCCGCCATCGGCTTCGTGGCCTGGGAGCTGCACCGCCGGGACGCCTCGCTGCTGGACGTGCGCCTGTTCCGTGAGCGTAGGCTGGCCGGCGGCTCGATCACGCTGCTGGTGGTCTTCGGCGTCCAGGCGGGCATCGCCGTGGTCCTCTTCCCGTTCTTCCAGGCCGTGCTCGGCTGGTCGGGGCTGGTGTCCACGCTGGCCCTGATGCCCATGGCCGTCATGATGATGATGACGTCCGGCCTCGCCGCCAAGCTGGAGGCACGCATCGGCTCCCGCACGACCATGGCCACAGGCATCGCGCTGGCCGCCGTCGGCCTGGCCCTCATGGCCCTCTTTGTCTCCGCCGACGGCGGCTACCTGACCACCCTGCCCGGCATGCTCGCCATGGGCATCGGCATGGGCCTGTCGATGACCCCCTCCACAGAGGCCATCACCGGCTCCCTGCCGCGCGAGGAGCAGGGCGTCGCCTCCGCACTCAACGACGTCACCCGCGAGTTCGGCACTGCCCTCGGCGTCGCCCTGCTCGGGGCGCTGCTGTCAGCCGGCTACCGCAGCGCCATCGACGACCGCCTGCAGGGCATTCCCCAGGGTGCCGCGGACACCGCGCGCGAAGGTATCGCCAATGCCATCGAGGTGGCGGGCAGCACCGGCTCGCACGCCCAAGACCTGATCCACGCCGCCCAGCAGTCCTTCGTCGACGGCTGGCAGCAGGCCATGTGGGCAGGCGTCGCCGTCATGGGTGTTCTGTTCGTCTACATCGCCCTGCGCGGCCCCAAGAACTCCGCCCCCGTGGCCGAAGACGACGCCGAGGTCACCGAGGCCGTCGCCGCCCGATAACGGCGTGAGCGGTGGGCGGACGGCACGAAGAACGCCGTCCCAGGGTTGGGCGTTGGGCACCGCGACCTCGCCGTGCCCAACGCCCAACGCCGACCGTCTCAGCTCTCGGACCACCACCAAGCAGTGCCGACCACCCAGACACCGAGCAGGAGTACCACGGATGAGCACCATCGAACTGACCGCGGACAACTTCAACGAGGTCATCTCCGGCAACGACTTCGTCATAATCGATTTCTGGGCCGAATGGTGCGGCCCCTGCCGAAAGTTCGGACCGGTATTCGAGCGGGTCTCAGAGAAACACGAAGGGCTCGTCTTCGCCAAGGTCGACACCGAAGCTCAGCGGGAACTGGCCGGGGCATTCGAGATCACCTCGATCCCCACCCTCATGATCGTGCGCGAGAGCATCCTCGTCTTCCGCCAGGCCGGCTCACTGCCGGAGGCCGCCCTCGACGACCTCATCAACCAGGCACGCGGCCTCGACATGAACGACGTACGCGCCTCCGTCGCCGCCGAGTCGGCGACCTGATGGACAGATGCTCACGCCAGACCGAGCGGCATGACATCCAGTGTGACGTAGGGCCTGCCTTGTAGTTGCAGGCCGATGCCGCGGTGCCGGGCGGACACGAATTCGTGCGGGCCCGATGGCGCCGGGCCCAGCGCGCGGAGGCGTCCCACTCCGGCGGAAGCATCTCTCACAGGGACGCCTTGAGGCCGGAGCCGCAGAGCGGCGCCACGACCGGACCGGCGGCGACCAGGGGAGAGCCCTCGGCGCGCAGCCGCCGCACGGCTGCGTAGGAGACCGCGCCCGTGGGCTCGACCCACAGGCCCCGGGCGGCGAGCGCGGCGTGCGCCTCGGCGATCTCGTCCTCACCGACGGTGACGAACACGCCGCCGGTGTCCGCGACGGACTCCAGGATGCGCGATCCGCGGGCGGGGCCGGCGATGGCGATGCCCTCGGCGACGGTGCCGCCCGGCCGTACCGCCCGGGGCTCCTTCTCGCCCGCAGACCAGGCGGCGGCCAGCGGGGCGCACAACTCGGCCTGGACGGCGACGATGCGCGGCACGCGGTCGATGACACCGGCGGCGCGCAGTTCGGCGAAGCCGCGGTGGGCGCCGAGCACCAGGGTGCCGTTGCCCGCGGGCAGCACCAGCGTCTCGGGCACGACGCCGCCGAGCTGCTCGAAGATCTCCAGCGAGTAGGTCTTGGTGCCCTCGTGGAAGTAGGGGTTGTACACGTGGCTGGCGTAGAACGCGCCGGTCTCCTCCACGCGGGCGATGGCGGCGGCGGCCGTGTCCTCGCGCGAGCCCTCGACCACGACGACCTCGGCGCCGTGCCCGCGGATCTGCAGCAGCTTCTTCTCGCTGGTACCGGCGGGGACGAAGATCTGCGCCGGGACGCCGGCGCGGGCCGCGTAGGCGGCCACCGCGGTCCCGGCGTTGCCGCTGCTGTCGGCCACCAGCCGCTCCGCGCCGAGCGCGCGGGCGAGCGCCACGAGCACGACCGCGCCCCGGTCCTTGAAGGAGCCGGTGGGGGAGGCGAACTCCATCTTGAGATACAGCCCTCCGTCCTCCTCGACCAGCGGGGTGCCGCCCTCGCCGAGCGTGACCTCCCGCCAGGGCACGTCCCCGGCGTCCAGGTAGCGCCACAGCGAGGAGACGCCGGTCGCGGCCGGCCACCGCGCCGGGGCGAGCGGCAGGTCCAGCAGGCCGCCGCAGTCGCAGCGCCAGCGGCCGGCGGCCGGGGCGTGCGAGCGCCCGCAGCGGCATTCGTACGGAGTGAGCATGAGACCTCTTCGACACCGTGCTAGAAGTAACGGCTGCTACTGAAACATCGGGGCATTCCATGGGTGCGTGCCGTGCCGGCTCACCCGCGCACGTCCACGATCATGCTCACGGTGAAGAACGCGAACAGCGCGACGGCGCCGACGATCACCAGGGCCGTGCCGGAGAGGATGCCCGCCGTCATCGCCAGCACGGTGAGCGCCAGCGCGGCGACGACCGCCGCGGCGATCTTCCAATCGTCTCCGATGATGAAGTCGTACCAGAACATCACGAAGCCCTTGAGGAACTTCACCGGGCCATCTCCTTCCCGAGCGCCGCGACCGGGGCGGGGCGCTTCAGCTTGGGCAACACGACGACGAGAACGCGGGAGAGCAGCAGCCAGCCGGCCAGCAGGACCAGGATCGACAGGTCGCCGCCGGGCCAGTCCAGGCTCTCGTGGCCGATGCCGAACACGCCGAGGCCCTCGACCGCCCAGTAGGTGCCGAAGGAGGCCAGGAGCAGGCCCACCCCGTACTTGAGGGTGTTCTCCGGGATCATCGAGAGCGGGCGGTGCAGCAGCGCGCCGAGCAGCAGCACGATGCCTCCGGCCACGACCGCCCCCCACACCGCGGCGGGCACGTCGCCGGCGCTGAGGCCGAAGGTGATGACGATGAAGACCACCTCGACGCCCTCCAGGAAGACGCCCTTGAAGGAGACGGCGAAGGCGAAGGAGTCGATGCCGAAGCGCCGGCGGGAGCCGGCCGCCTTGGCGGCGGCGGTCTGGCCGGCGTACTCCTCGGTCTCGTCGTGCATCGCCTTGAGGCCGCTGGCGCGCAGGGTGGCCTTGCGCAGCCACTGCAGTCCGAAGATCAGCAGCAGTGTGCCGACGGTGAGCTGGAGCGCGGCCTCGGGGAGCCAGGTGCTCAGCGCGTAGCCGGCCGCCATGGTGAACGCCGCGAGGGCCACCAGCGCGGCGGCGGTGCCCGCGAGGGCGGATCGCCAGCCACGGGTGAAGCCCATGGCCAGCACGATGGTCAGTGCCTCGACGAACTCGACGAACGAGGCGAGGAAGGTGGAGCCGACCAGACCCAGGGTCGTCCCTTGCACCGATGATCTCCCTGCTGTGTGTAGCAGATGTTTCATCGAAACGATAGTTATTTTGTTCTGGGTATGTCAACGGCTGGTAATCTGGGCCGGTGGCGAAGGAATCCGAGATCGGGCGGCGGTGGTTGCTGCTCATCTACCGCGTGCCGTCCCAGTCGTCCAAGGCGCGCGTCGCGGTCTGGCGCGATCTCAAGCGGCTCGGCGCCCTCTACCTCCAGCAGGCGGTCTGCGTGCTGCCCGACCGCGAGGAGCTGCGGGCGGCCCTGGGGCGCGTGTGCGAGCGCATCGCCGAGCTGGAAGGTTCCAGCCACTTCTTCGTCCTCGACGACGTCGACGACCGCGAGCAGGAGCAGATCGTCGACGGCTTCCGCGCCAACTCCACCAAGGAGTACGAGGAGATCGTCGAAGAGTGCGAGACGAAGTTCTTCAAGGAGATCGAGTTCGAGCGGTTCCGCGAGAACTACACGTTCGAGGAGGCCGAAGAGATCCGGCAGGATCTCGAGAAGCTGCGCCGCTGGCTGCGCAAGGTCGAGGGCCGCGACTGGATCGGCGTCCCCAGCCGCGACAAGGCCCGCGAGCGGGTCGCCGAATGCGAACGGCTCCTGGAGGACTTCGAGGCCGACGTCGCCGAGCGCGTCGGCGAGGCGGGCTGAGGCCCGGAGTCAGAGGCCGCGAAAGCCCGTGATCAGAGCCGAGGCCGTGATCAGAGAGGCGGGCGGACGCCGCCGTGGCCGGTCGCCCGCTCGATGGCGTGGGCGACCCGCAGCACGGTGAGGTCCGCCCACGGCCGTCCGACGATCTGCACGCCCACCGGCAGTCCTTCCGGGGTGAACCCGCAGGGGACCGACGCCGCGGGGGCGTGCAGGACGCTGATCCAGTACGCCGAGCGCATCCACGCCAGGTAGTCCGGCATCGGCGTGCCCGCCACCTCGGTGACGTACGGCTGGTCGACGGGGAACGGCGGCACCTGGCTCACGGGGGCGACGAGCACGTCGTAGCGGTCGAAGAACGCGTTCATGCGCTGGAACAGGGCGCTGCGCAGGCGCTCGGCGCGGGCGAGGTCGGCGGCCGTGACCGCGCGGCCCCGCTCGACGTTCCAGGCGACGTTGGGGCCCACCATGTCGGCGGGCAGGCCGCCGAAGGCGTTCAGGTAGTGCCAGGCACGCAGGGTGCGGAAGGCATCCTCGGCCGGGGACAGGTCCAGGTCGACCTGCTCGACCTTGGCGCCGAGCCCGGCCAGCACCGCGGGGGCCTCCGCCGTGACGGCCGCCGTCCGCGGGTCCACGGGCAGGCCGCCGAGGTCGGGGCTGAAGGCGACCCGCAGGCCGGTGACGTCGGGGTCGAGGGAGGCGGCGAAGGCCGAGCCGTCCTCGCGGATCGCGAACGGCGAGGTGGGCGCGAAGCCGGAGATGACGCTCATGAGCAGCGCGGCGTCGCCCACCGTGCGCGCCATGGGCCCGGAGACGCCGAGCGTGAACCACGCCGAGGTGGGGGAGGCGTCCGGCACCCGGCCGGGTGTGGGGCGCAGGCCGACCACGTTGCAGAAGGACGCGGGGTTGCGCAGCGACCCGCCCATGTCGGAGCCGTCGGCCAGCGGCACCATGCCCGAGGCCAGGGCCGCGGCCGCCCCTCCGCTGCTGCCGCCGGCGCTGCGGGACAGGTCGTAGGGGTTGCGGGTCGCGCCGAACACCTCGTTGACGGTGTGGGAGCCGGTGCCGAACTCGGGCGTGTTGGTCTTGCCGACGGTCACGGCGCCCGCCGCCCGGGCGCGCCGCACCACCAGGGCGTCGGCGGCGGGGACGTGGTCGGCGAACAGCCGCGAGCCGTAGGTGGTGCGGACGCCGGCGGTGTCGGTCAGGTCCTTGTAGGCGATGGGCAGGCCGTGCAGCGGGCCGCGCCACCGGCCGCGGGCGGCGTCCTCGTCCAGCTCGCGGGCCTGGTCGAGCGCGAGGTCGGCGGTCAGCGTGACGATCGCGTTGACCTCGCGGCCGACCTCGTCGATCCGTCGCAGGTGCGTCTCGGCCAGTTCGGTGGCGCTGATCTGCCTGGATCGCAGCAGGTCGCGCATTTCGAGCGCGGAGAGGTAGAACAACTCGGTCGATTCGCCCATCGTGACCCCTCGGCTCGTCCTCGCCTCATTCTGATCGCCCTGACCACGCCAGTCTGTCGGCGGGGCGCCCTCGCGGGCGATGGCAAGACCTGATCAACCGATGGGTCAGGACTGCTTGGCGATGAAGGCGGTCGCCGCCCGCGTGAGGCGGACCAGCTCGGCGGGCGCGGTCTCGATCTGCAGGCCCCGGCGGCCGGCCGAGAAGTAGATCGTCTCGAACTCCAGCGCCGAGGAGTCGACCACGGTGGGCAGGGCCTTGCGCTGCCCGAGCGGGCTGATGCCGCCGACGACGTAGCCGGTCACCCGCTCGACCTTGGCGGCGTCGGCCATGGCGGCGCGCTTGCCGCCCAGGGCGGCGGCGAACGCCTTCAGGTCCAGCTTGCCGGACACCGGCACGACGGCGACGGCGAGCCCGGACTCGACCTCGGCCACGAGGGTCTTGAAGATGCGCGCGTAGGGCAGGCCGAGTGCGTCGGCGGCCTCCTCGCCGTACGCCTGGGCGTTCGGGTCGTGGTCGTAGGGGTGGAGGCTGAAGGCGGCGCCCGCCTGGGTCAGGGCGACGGTCGCGGGAGTGCCCTGGCCTCCCTTGCTCTTGGCCTTGCTCACGGCGCTCAGCTTAACGCGAAGTTAAAATCTACAATGTAAAGGCGCCGTCCGAATGGCGGACCAAGACCGGACCGGGGCGCCGCCCTCCGTAGACTGGACCGGTGATATCCCGTATCGACCTGCGCGGGTCCCTTCCCGAGGACCTGCGCCACGTGCTGCCCCGCGCCGAGCTCGACGTCGAGGCCGCCCTGGCGAAGGTGCGGCCCGTGTGCGACGACGTTCGCCATAGGGGCCTCGCGGCCGTGCGGGAGCTGACGGCCCGGTTCGACGGCGTCGAACTGGAGTCCACCCGCGTGCCCGCCGAGGCGATCGCCGAGGCCGCCGCCGGGCTCGGCCCCGACGTCCGCGCCGCCCTGGAGGAGTCGATCCGCCGCGCCCGGCTCGTCCACCACGACCAGCGCCGCACGGACGTGACCACGCACGTCGTCCCGGGCGGGACGGTCACCGAGCGGTGGGTGCCCGTCGAGCGGGTGGGCCTGTACGTGCCCGGGGGCCGCGCGGTGTACCCCTCCAGCGTCGTCATGAACGTCGTGCCCGCCCAGGAGGCCGGGGTGCCGTCCCTGGCGGTGACGTCCCCGCCGCAGGCCGACTTCGGCGGGCTGCCCCACCCGACCATCCTCGCGGCGTGCGCGCTGCTCGGCGTGGACGAGGTCTACGCCGTCGGCGGCGCCCAGGCCGTGGCGATGTTCGCCTACGGCACCGAGGAATGCGCGCCGGTCTCCATGGTCACCGGTCCGGGCAACATCTGGGTCGCCGCCGCCAAGCGCCTGCTCAAGGGCCGCATCGGCATCGACTCCGAGGCCGGTCCCACCGAGATCGCCGTCCTCGCCGACGACACCGCCGACCCGGCGCACGTCGCGGCCGACCTGATCAGCCAGGCCGAGCACGACGTGATCGCCGCCGCCGTGCTCGTGACCACCAGCGAGAAGCTCGCCGAGGCCGTCGAGAAGGAACTGCCCGGCCAGGTCGCCGCCACGCGCCACTCCGAGCGGATCGCCGAGGCCCTGTCGGGCCGCCAGTCGGGCATCGTGCTGGTCTCCAGCCTGGAGGACGGGCTGAAGGTCGTCGACGCCTACGCCGCCGAGCACCTGGAGATCCAGACGGCCGGCGCGGCCGAGGTCGCCGCCCGGGTGCGCAACGCGGGGGCGATCTTCGTCGGCCCCTACTCCCCGGTGTCCCTCGGCGACTACCTCGCCGGGTCCAACCACGTGCTGCCGACCGGCGGCTGCGCCTGCCACTCCTCGGGCCTGTCGGTGCAGACGTTCCTGCGCGGCGTCCACGTCGTCGACTACACGCGCGAGGCGCTCGCCGAGGCCGCCGCGCACGTCTACGCGCTGTCGGAGGCCGAGGACCTCCCCGCCCACGGCGCAGCCGTCCGGGCCCGGTTCGGCGGGGGGACGCGATGACGGCGGACGCGGCCGGCCGCAGGGCCACGCTGGCCGACCTGCCCATCCGCGACGACCTGCGCGGGCGCTCGGCGTACGGCGCGCCGCAGATCGACGTGCCGGTGCGGCTGAACACCAACGAGAACCCCTACCCGCCCTCGCCGGGCCTGGTCGCCGACCTCGCCGAGGCCGTGCGGCGCGACGCCTCCGAGCTCAACCGCTACCCCGACCGCGACGCCGTCGCCCTGCGCGAGGACCTCGCGGCCTACCTCGGCCACGGGCTGGGCGTCGAGCGGGTGTGGGCGGCCAACGGGTCCAACGAGGTGCTCCAGCAGATCCTGCAGGCGTTCGGCGGGCCGGGCCGGTCGGCCATGGGGTTCGAGCCGTCCTACTCCATGCACCCGATCATCACGACCGGCGCCGCCACCCGGTGGATCTCCGGCGCCCGTGAGGACGATTTCGGCATCGACCCCGGCAAGGCCGTGGCCGCCGTCGAGGAGCACCGTCCCGACATCGTGTTCCTGACCAGCCCGAACAACCCGACCGGCACGGCGCTGCCGCTGGAGGTCATCCGGCGGGTGGCCGAGGCCGCGCCCGGCATGGTCGTCGTGGACGAGGCGTACTTCGAGTTCGCCCGCACCGGCACGCCGAGCGCGCTGAGCCTGCTGCCGGGCAACCCGCGGCTGATCGTCACGCGCACGATGTCCAAGGCGTTCGCCATGGCCGGCACCCGGCTCGGCTACCTCGCCGCCGACCCGGCCGTGATCGAGGCGCTGCTGCTGGTGCGCCTGCCCTACCACCTGTCCACGCTGACGCAGGCCGCGGCGCGGGTCGCGCTCGCGCACCGCGACGAGCTGCTCGGCACGGTCGACCGGCTGCGCGCCGAGCGTGACGCCTGCGTGCGGTGGCTGCGCGAGCGGGGCCTGTCCGTGGCAGACTCCGACGCCAACTTCGTGCTGTTCGGGCGTTTCCCGGACCGGCGCGCGGTGTGGCAGGGGCTGCTGGAGCGCGGCGTGCTGATCCGCGAGGTCGGGCCGCCGCGGTGGCTGCGCGTCTCGGTCGGCACCTCCGGCGAGATGGAGGCCTTCCGCGAGGCGATGTCCGCCGTGCTGGAGGACCTCCCGGCGCCCGCCGCCGCGGACCCGTCCCGATCAACCCCCGCGGCCGGAACGTCCGGACGCGGCGACCTGGAGGCGATCCTGTGACCAGTCCCGCCGTACGCGAGCCGAGGCCGCGCACCGGCCGCGTGGAGCGTACGACCAAGGAGACCTCGGTGCTGGTGGAGGTCGACCTCGACGGCACCGGCCGGGTCGACGTGGCCACCGGCGTGGGCTTCTTCGACCACATGCTCGCCCAGCTCGGCAAGCACGGCCTGTTCGACCTGACCGTCAAGACCGACGGCGACCTGCACATCGACTCCCACCACACCATCGAGGACACCGCGCTCGCGCTGGGCGCCGCCTTCCGCGAGGCCCTGGGCGACAAGTCCGGCATCCGGCGGTTCGGCAGCGCGTCGTGCCCGCTGGACGAGGCGCTGGCCGAGGTCACCGTCGACCTGTCCGGCCGCCCCTACCTCGTGCACTCCGAGCCCGAGGGCATGGCCCCGATGATCGGCCCCGAGTACGACACCACCCTCACCCGGCACATCCTGGAGTCGTTCGTCGCCCAGGCCGCCGTGTGCCTGCACGTCCGCGTGCCGTACGGGCGCAACGCCCACCACATCGTCGAGGCGCAGTTCAAGGCGCTGGCCCGCGCGCTGCGCGAGGCCACCGAGCGCGACCCCCGCGCCACGGGCGTGCCGAGCACCAAGGGCGTGCTGTGACCTCCAACTGGACCGCCATCGCCATGATCTTCGTCGGTCTCTTCCTGATCGGCGGGACGTACTCCTTCGCCCGGCAGGGCATCAAGGTGGGCGCCGTCCTGGTCGGCGCCGGCGCCGTGCTGGCTCTCGCCGCGGGGGTGTTGTGGTGGTGAACGTCGTCGTCCTGGACTACGGCTCGGGCAACCTTCGCTCGGCCGAGCGCGCGCTGGCCCGCGCCGGCGCGACCGTCACCGTGACCGCCGACGCCGACGCCGCGCTCGCGGCCGACGGGCTGGTCGTGCCCGGCGTCGGCGCGTTCTCCGCCTGCATGGACGGCCTCAGGGCCGTGCGCGGCGACCAGATCATCGGCCGCCGCCTGGCCGGGGGACGTCCCGTGCTCGGCATCTGCGTCGGCATGCAGATCCTGTTCGCCGAGGGCGTAGAGCACGGCGAGCGCGCCGAGGGGTGCGGCGAGTGGCCCGGCGTCGTCGAGCGGCTGGACGCGCCCGTCCTGCCCCACATGGGCTGGAACACCGTCCAGGCGCCCGAGGGTTCGGTGCTGTTCGCCGGGCTCGATCCCGCGACGCGCTTCTACTTCGTGCACTCCTACGGCGTGCGCAAGTGGGAGCTGGAGGCCGGCCCCGGGTTCACCCCGCCGCTGGTCACCTGGGCCGAGCACGGCGTGCCGTTCGTCGCGGCCGTCGAGAACGGGCCGCTGTCGGCCACGCAGTTCCACCCGGAGAAGTCCGGGGACGCCGGGGCCACGCTGCTCAAGAACTGGCTGGGCACGCTGTGAGCCCGCGCGGCACGGCCTTACCGGGCGGGTACGGCCCGCTCGCCGTGGCCCGTACCCTCGGTTAGGGGGCCGTGTGAGCAAGGAGCGCGCCCGCCGCCGCGCCGAGCGGGAGGCCGAGCATGCCCGGCAGGCCGCCGCGCGCGCCGAGCGCGAGGCCAGGCTCGCCCGGCGGCGCGCGCGCTGGAACCGCCTGACGGGGCGCGTCCCCCGTCCGATCCGGCCCCGTCTGATTCGAGTGGCCCGCCAGGGCGGCCTGATCGCCCGGCGCCACCGCGCGCAGAACGCCGTCGTGGCCGTGCTGTTCGTGCTCGTGCAGGCCCTGGCCTGGATCCTGCTCGACGGGTGGGCCGCCCGGGCGGGCGTCCTGGTGTTGTCCCTACTGCTCGTCCCGGTGCTCGTCACCGTCGTATTCGACCGGAGGTCGTGAACAATGTCGCTGGTTCTGCTCCCCGCAGTGGACGTCGCCGACGGCCAGGCCGTCCGCCTGGTACAGGGGGAGGCGGGCACGGAGACCTCCTACGGCGATCCGCTCGCCGCCGCGCTGGCCTGGCAGAGCGCGGGCGCCGAGTGGATCCATCTGGTCGACCTCGACGCCGCCTTCGGCCGGGGCTCCAACCGCGAGCTGCTGGCCTCGGTCGTGGGCGCGCTGGACGTGCAGGTGGAGCTGTCGGGCGGCATCCGCGACGACGCCTCCCTGGAGGCCGCGCTCGCCACCGGGTGCCGGCGGGTCAACATCGGCACGGCGGCCCTCGAGAACCCGACCTGGTGCTCCAAGGTGATCGCCGAGTACGGCGACAGGATCGCCATCGGCCTGGACGTGCGCGGCACCACGCTCGCCGCCCGGGGCTGGACGAAGGAGGGCGGCGACCTGTGGGAGGTGCTGGACCGGCTGGAGTCCGACGGCTGCCCCCGCTACGTCGTCACGGACGTGACCAAGGACGGCACGCTGCGCGGCCCGAACCTGGACCTGCTGCGCGACGTCTGCGCCCGCACCGACAAGCCGGTGATCGCCAGCGGCGGCGTCTCATCCCTGGACGACCTGCGCGCGCTGTCCACGCTGGTCCCCGAGGGGGTCGAGGGCGCCATCGTCGGCAAGGCGTTGTACGCGCAGGCGTTCACGCTGGAAGAGGCGCTCGCGGCGGTGCGGTCGTGAACGGCTCGGTGGCGGGCTCGGTGTGGGGCCTGGGGGAGGGGCGGTCGTGAGCGTCGCCGTGCGCGTGATCCCCTGCCTGGACGTGGACGCCGGGCGGGTGGTCAAGGGCGTCAACTTCGAGAACACGCGGGACGCGGGCGACCCCGTCGAGCTGGCCCGGCGCTACGACGCCGAGGGCGCCGACGAGCTCACGTTCCTGGACATCACCGCCTCCTCGGGCGACCGGCAGACCATGTTCGACGTGGTGAGCCGCACCGCCGAGCAGGTCTTCATCCCGCTGACCGTCGGCGGGGGAGTGCGCTCGGTGGACGATGTCGACCGCCTGCTGCGCGCGGGCGCCGACAAGGTGTCGCTGAACACCGCCGCCATCGCCCGCCCCGAGTTGCTCACCGAGGCCTCGCGCCGGTTCGGCGCGCAGTGCGTCGTGCTGTCGGTCGACGCCCGGCGCGTGGTGGACGGCCCGCCGACGCCCTCGGGGTTCGAGGTGACGACGCACGGCGGGCGGCGGGGCACCGGCATCGACGCGATCGAGTGGGCGCGCCGCGGCCAGGAGCTGGGCGTCGGCGAGATCCTGCTGAACTCCATGGACGGCGACGGCACCAAGGACGGCTACGACCTGGAGATCATCCGGGCCGTGCGCGCGGCCGTCACCGTGCCGGTCATCGCCAGTGGCGGCGCGGGGGCGCTGGAGCACTTCCCACCGGCGGTGGAGGCGGGCGCGGACGCGGTGCTGGCCGCGAGCGTCTTCCACTTCGGCCATCTCACGATCGGCGACGTCAAGAAGACGCTGCGCGAGTCGGGCCACCCCGTCCGCTGAGGTCCGCCGAGGGTCCGCCGAGGTCCTGATCGTCGTCGGATGAGCGTCCGGTGCGGCCCGGCCGCCGGGGCCCGGCCTCGACGGCCGGGCTCTCGCACCGCGCGGCGTCGGCTGGGTGCTCTGCCTGCTCCCCGTCAAGGCCGACCAGAAGTGACCCGGGGCCCGCGATCGCTCGACCGGGCGGCGGGCTTTCGCCGGACGGGCATGGCCGGGAGGTGGTCCGCTCCCGGCCCCGTTCCCGGCCGGGCCGTCGACGCGTGCGCGGGCGGACGCGTGCGCGGGTCAGCCCAGCAGGCGTGAGAAGAACATCGCGAGCTGCGACGCGCCGGAGCTGATGCCGTTGAACAGGCCCTTCACGGCGGTCGCGGCCTCGGCGGGCCGGGAGTACATGTAGAAGACCACGAAGGCGATGGCGAGGTACAACAGCACCTTTTTGGTCTTCATCGGCTGCCTCCCGCGGGTCCGGTGACGAGGTCCTACCCGGGGGCCAAAGGCCCTGATCTCCGCAATCGGTCATGGAACGACCCCGTGGCGATCATATCCACGCCACATCCGATATGACCTAAAACCGGATATCCGGTTGTGCTGTGCCTATGGCCTCGCTCCGCTCGGAGGGTTCGGGAGGTCAGGCGCCGAGGTGGGTGGCGTTCAGGCGGGCGATGGACATGGGGTCGCCATCGCAGGTGACGCGGGCGTGGTCCTGGCGGCCGAATCCGTACATCAGCAGCTCGGCCGGGTCGCCGGTGACGACCACGTGCGGCTCGGCCTTCTTGGCCCCGGCCCGGCGGCCGTCGGTGTGGCGCAGTATCACGCCGACCGGCGCCCGGCGGAACATGAACCGGCCGCCGCTCGCCAGCCGCTTCCAGACGGTCTCGGCCAGATCGGCCGGCAGTTCGCGCGGCTCCCAGCCCGGCTGGGCCCGCCGGACGTCCTCGTGGTGGACCAGGAACTCCAGCGTGTTGACCATACTGTCGAGCCCGGGCACGAAGCCGTACGGCGTCCACTTGGGCGGGCCCTGGCGCACGGCGTCCACGATCTCGGCGTAGCTTTTACCGGACTTGATGCGGTTCTGCACGGACGCGGTGTAGCCGGCCAGGGCGGGGATGGCGATGCCGCCCGCCGCGTCGAACCGCCGCTCGCGGAGCACGAGGTGGGCGGCGAGGTCGGCGGTCGTCCAGCCCTCGCACAGCGTGGGCGCGTCGGGGCCCAGGTCGTCGAGGAGGTCACAGAGTGCGGCGCGCTCGGCGCGTGCGTGCGTCACCCGATCACCCTACTCATCGGCGCGTGCGGCCGATCGGGCGCGGTAGGGGGTGGGAATAAACGGGTTGCTGCGGATGATAGGGATTTAGGCAGGCAACTCCCAACGCCCTACGTCGAAGCTGTGTGAAAGCCCCCGTCTTCCCCAGACGGCCCCCGTTCGAGAGGACCCCCGGCGTGCCGAGCGAGCGCGACTCCAACCCGACCGTCATGCGCCAGGGATTCCGTGTCCTCGGCCACGCCATCAGGACGGAACCGCGCGTGTTCGCGGGCGCTGTGCTCGCCAGCTCCGTCTACGGGATCATGACGGTCGGCTCGTCGTGGGCGCTCGGCCGGGCCACGGAGGACGCCGTGCTGCCCGCCTTCCGCGACGGGAAGGCGAGCACCGGGGCCCTGCTCATCGCGGCCCTGCTGATCGTCGGCGTGGCCGTCCTGAAGGCGGCGGGCGTGATCGGGCGCAGGGCGCTCGCGGGCATCATGCAGTACCGCATGCAGGCCCGCTCGCGGCGCGCCGTCACCCGCCAGTACCTGCGGCTTCCCCTCGCCTGGCACCACCGCCACCCGACCGGCCAGTTGCTGTCGAACGCGAGCTCCGACGTCGAGGCGGCCTGGGCGCCGCTCGCGCCGCTGCCCATGGCCGTCGGCGTGGTCGTCATGCTGGTCACCGCCGCGGTCGCGATCCTGCTGGTGGACCCGCTGCTCGCCATCGTCGGCTTCCTGATCTTCCCCGCCATCGCCGGAATGAACTTCGTCTACCAGCGCCGCCTGTCGCCCCTGATGATGCGCTCGCAGCAGGTCCGCGCCGAGGTCAGCGAGATCGCGCACGAGAGCTTCGACGGCGCGCTGGTCGTCAAGACCCTGGGCCGGGAGGACACCGAGGCCGCCCGCTTCCAGGCCGGGGCCGACCGGCTGCGGGACGCCAACATCGCTGTCGGGCGCGTGCGCGGCCTGTTCGACCCCCTGCTGGAGGCGCTGCCCACGCTGGGCGTGCTGGCCGTGCTGCTGTTCGGGTCCGTCCGGCTTCAGGCGGGCGCCGTGTCGGCGGGCGAGCTGATCCAGGTGTCCTACCTGTTCACGCTGCTGGCCTTCCCGGTGCGCGCGCTCGGCTGGGTGCTGGCCGAGCTGCCGCGCAGCGTCGTGGGCTGGACGCGGGTGCGCGCCGTGCTGGACGCGACCGGCTCGATGGAGTACGGCGGAGAGCTCCTGCCCGGCACCGGCCCCGCCCGGGTGGAGGTGCGCGACCTGACCTACGGCTACACCCCGGACGCGCCGGTGCTGTCCGGGGTCGGCTTCGACGTGCGGCCCGGCCGGACCGTCGCGATCGTCGGGCCCACCGGGTCTGGCAAGTCCACGCTGACCCAGCTGCTGGTCCGGTTGATCGACCCCGACGACGGCTCCGTCCGCGTGGACGGCGTCGACCTGCGCGACATCGCGCCGGGCCGGCTCAGCTCCGCCGTCTCGCTGGTCCCGCAGCAGACGTTCCTGTTCGACGACACCGTCCGCGGCAACCTGACCCTCGGGGACGACGGCGATCACGCCGTGCCGGACGAGAAGATCTGGGCGGCGCTGCGGCTGGCCCAGGCCGAGGGGTTCGTCAGCGCGCTGCCCAAGGGCATCGACACTCGGGTCGGCGAGCGCGGCGCGACCCTGTCGGGCGGCCAGCGACAGCGGCTCGCGCTCGCCAGGGCCCTGGTGCGCGAGCCGCGGCTGCTCATCCTGGACGACGCCACCTCCAGCGTGGACGCGCAGGTCGAGGGACGGATCCTGTTCGGCCTGCGCGAGGGGTCGCCGGAGTCGACGGTGATCGTGGTCGCCTACCGCATGGCGACGATCGCGCTGGCGGACGAGGTGGTCTACCTCGAACGTGGACGGGTCGCCGACCGCGGCACCCACAACGAGCTCCTCGGCCGCTGCCAGGGATACCGCAACCTGGTGACGGCCTACGAACGTGAGGAGGCCGAGCGCGCGGCGCTGGACGCCGGTGAGGAGATCGTGGCATGACGCTGTCGGTGAACGAGCGCTCGGCGCTGGCGACGTTCCGGCGCGGGTTCGCGCTGTCGCCGGAGTTCAAGGTCGGGCTGCCGGTGACGCTGACGCTGGCCGTGCTCGCCACGGTCGGCAAGATCATCGTCCCCATCGCGATTCAGCAGGTCATCGACCGCGGGCTGAAGGGTACGACGCCCGACCTGCCGTTCATCAGGAACGCCGTCGTGCTGTGCGCCGTCGCCGTGATGCTGACCGCGGTGTGCGGCTACCTGATGAACGTCCGGCTGTACCGCTCGACCGAGTCCGGCCTGGCCTCGCTCAGAGGCAAGGCATTCCGGCACGTCCACGACCTGTCGGTGCTCACGCAGAACACCGAGCGGCGCGGCGCGCTGGTCTCCCGGGTCACCGGCGACGTCGACCAGATCAGCACGTTCATGCAGTGGGGCGGCCTGATGGTCATCGTCTCGCTAGGTCAGTTGCTCATCGCGAGCGTGCTGATGGCCGTCTACTCCTGGCAACTCGCCCTGCTCGTCTGGGCCTGCTTCGTGCCGCTGGTGATCGCGCTGCCGCGGTTCCAGCGCTGGGTGGCCCGCGCCTACACCGGGGTCCGCGAGCGCACCGGGGACATGCTGGCCGCCGTCAGCGAGACGGTGGTCGGCAGCGCGGTGATCCGCGCGTACGGCTCGGAGGAGCGGATCGCGCGGCGGATCGACACGGCGGTGGACGCGCACCGGAAGGCGCAAACCCGGGCCCAGAAGATCGTCGCGACCACGTTCCCGATCACCGAGTTGGTGGGCGCGGTCGCCATCGCGGGCGTGGTGGTGCTCGGCGTCCACCTCGGCGTCGGCGGGACGATCTCGCCCGGGAAGCTGATCGCCTTCCTGTTCCTGATCACGCTGTTCATCAGCCCGCTGCAGACCGCCACCGAAGTGCTGAACGACGCGCAGAACGCCATCGCGGGCTGGCGCCGCGTCCTCGGCGTGCTGGACACCCCGGCGGACGTGGCCGATCCCGGCGCGGCGGGCGTCGTCCTGCCGCGCGGCGCGATCACGGTCACCTTCCAGAACGTCGGCTTCGCCTACCCCGGCGGCCCGCCCGTGCTGCACGACGTGAGCGTCGAGATCACGCCCCGCACGCGCGTCGCGGTGGTCGGCGAGACCGGGTCGGGCAAGACCACGTTCGCCAAGCTGCTCACCCGGCTCATGGACCCGACCGATGGCCGCGTCCTGGTCGACGGCGTGGACCTGCGCAAGGTGCGCTTCTCGTCGCTGCGCGAGCGGATCGTCATGGTGCCGCAGGACGGTTTCCTGTTCGACGGCTCGCTGGCCGACAACATCCGCTACGGACGTCCCTCGGCCACCGACGCCGAGATCACGCTCGCCCTCACCGAGCTCGGCCTCACCGACTGGCTGGAGGGCCTGCCCGCGGGGCTGGAGACTCCGGTCGGCCAGCGCGGCGAGTCGTTGTCGGCGGGCGAGCGCCAGCTCGTCGCCCTGGCCCGCGCCTACCTGGCCGACCCCGACCTGCTGCTGCTCGACGAGGCGACCTCCGCCGTCGACCCGGCCACCGAGGTGCGCATCGGCCGCGCCCTGGACGGGGTCACGCGCGGGCGCACGGCCGTGTCGATCGCCCACCGCCTGTCCACCGCCGAGGTGGCCGACGAGGTGCTGGTGTTCGAGCACGGCCGCGTCGTCCAGCGGGGCCCGCACGAGGAGCTGCTGCGAGAGGACGGCGTGTACGCCGACCTCTACGCGTCCTGGACCTCCGGCGCCCACACGTCCTGACCCGCATCCCGGCCGCCGCCGGCCGGGAGGTCCTTCTCGAAGATCAGGTGGTCCAGCGTCTCGACGGGGACGGACAGGTCGTGCAGCGGCCGGTACCCGGCGCGCAGGTACAGCCCGGCGGCCTCCGGCTGGCGGGGGCCGGTCGTCAGGTGGACGCGCCGGTAACCCCGGCGGGCAGCCTCCTCCTCCAGCGCCCGCACGACCAGCAGCCCGAGCCCCCGCCTGCGGTGGCCGGAGTGGGTCCAGATCCGCTTGAGCTCGGCCGTCACGGCGTCGTACCGGCGGAACGCGCCCCCGGCCACCGTCACGCCGCGCTCGACCAGGATCAGGAACGAGCCGCCCGGCGGGGCGAACTCGGCGTCGGGGTAGCGGCCGAGCTCGTCGTTCGGCCCGTACCTGGTGTGGTACTCCAGGTGGAGGCCGGCCAGCAGGGGCGCGGCGGCGGGGTCGCGCACCTCCACCTGGCGGGTCTCGATCGTCTCCGTGGCGGCGGGCGGCGTGGCGGCGTCGTGGGTCATGCGGCGGGGCTCACTTCCTCTGGCGTGGCAGGCCCGGGGGGTTGACCTGCGAGGTCGGGATGGCCTCGTTCGACAGTCCCCAGCGCTTGAGCACCTCGGCGTACTTCCCGTTCTTGATCACGGTGTTCAGCGCCTCGGAGACGGGCTGGACGAGCCCGTTGCCCTTCTGGGTCATGGCGGCGATGAGGCCCTGCAGGGACTCGCCGGCGCCGGACAGCGTCCCGACGATCTTGGTGTCCCCGCTCACCGCCGCATGGTATGCCGAGGTCGGGTTCGGGCCGAAGTAGGCGTCGATGCGGCCGGACTTCAGGGCCAGGTAGTAGTCGGCGGGCCGCTGGTAGTACTGCACCTCGATGGGGGCGAGACCGGCCTTCTTGTTCTGCTCGTCCCAGTCCAGCAGGATCTTCTCCTGGTTGGTGCCCGAGCCGACCGACACCTTCAGCCCCGCGATGTCCGACGGCTGCGCGATCTTGGTGACCTTCCCGTCCTTGGCGACCTCCCAGGCGAGCTGGTCGACGCGGTAGGTCGCGAAGTCGTAGATGTCCTTGCGTTCCTCGGTGACCGTGATGTTGGAGAACCCGACGTCGTCCTTGCCCGACTTCACCGCGAGGAAGAGGTTCTCCCACGAGGTGCGGTCCAGCCGCAGTTTCAGGCCGAGCACGTCGGCGACGAGCTGGGCGATGTCGGACTCGACGCCGATCACGGTGCTGTCGTCGTCGGCGAGGAAGGACAGCGGCGGGGTGCCGTCCCCGGTGATCCCGACGATCAGCTCGCCGCGGGCGCGGATGGCCTCGGGCACCTTCGCGGCGACGTCCTCCGCCTTGTCCGCCCGGACGCGGTTCTGCTCCGGGCTGGTGTTGATCTTCAGCGGGGCGGTGGCCGCGGCGTCGGAGGCGTTGACCGGGGCGGCGGCGGGGGCGTCCCCGCCGGTGGCCGAGCCCTGACCGCAGGCCGTGGCCAGCAGCGCGAGCAGGCCGAGCGCGGCCACACGGCGGTGGGCATGACGGACCGCACGGGGGAGTGTTGCCATTGCGTTCGTTCCTTTATCGAAGGTACTGATAGGGGTCAGAGCACTTTGCTCAGGAAGGCGCGGGTGCGCTCGTGCCGGGGGGCGTCCAGCACCTGGCCGGGAGTCCCCTGCTCGACGACGCGGCCCGCGTCCATGAAGACGACGGTGTCGGCGACCTCGCGGGCGAAGCCGACCTCGTGGGTGACGACGATCATGGTCGTGCCGCTGCGGGCGAGGTCCTTCATGACGTCCAGCACCTCGCCCACCAGCTCGGGGTCCAGCGCGGAGGTCGGCTCGTCGAACAGCACGACCTTCGGCTCCAGGGCGAGCGCCCGCGCGATGGCCACGCGCTGCTGCTGGCCCCCGGACAGGCGGCGCGGGTACTCGTCCGCCTTGTCGGCCAGGCCCACGCGGTCGAGCAGCCGCGTGGCCAGCTCCTCCACCTCGGCCCGGGGACGGCGCCGCGCCGACACCGGCGCCTCGGTGACGTTCTGGCGGACGGTGAGGTGCGGGAACAGGTTGAAGTTCTGGAACACGAAGCCGATGCGCGCGCGCCTGCGCAGGATCTCCCGCTCGGGCAGCTCGTGCAGGCGGTTCCCGGCGCGGCGGTAGCCGACGAGCTCGCCGTCGATGAGGACCGAGCCGCGGTCCACCTTCTCCAGGTGGTTGACGCTGCGCAGCAGGGTGGACTTGCCGGAGCCGGAGGGGCCCATGATCACGGTCACCTCGCCGGGGTCGACCCGCAGGCTCACGTCGCGCAGGACCTCCAGCGTGCCGAACCGCTTGTGCACGCCGCGCAGCTCCACCATCGGCCGGGTCACGGCGTCCTCCCCGAGGTCTCGCCGGCGGGGGCGGCGGCGCGCTCGGCGAACGCCCGGCGCAGGCGTCCGAGCGGCGTCTCGGGCAGGCGCCTGCTGGAACCCTTGGCGTAGTGCCGCTCCAGGTAGTACTGCGCGATCGACAGCACCGTGGTCAGGATGAGGTACCAGATCGCCGCGACCAGCAGCAGCGCGATGACGCGCCCGCTGCGGTTGTAGATGACCTGCGCCTGGTAGAAGAGCTCCGGCAGCGCCATGATGTACACGACCGAGGTGCCCTTGACCAGGCCGATGATCTCGTTGCCCGCGGTCGGGATGATCGTCCGCATCGCCTGCGGCAATATGATCTTGAAGATCTGCCGCGTGCGGGGGATGCCGAGCGCCGCGGCGGCCTCGAGCTGGCCGTGGTCCACCGACAGGAACCCGGCTCGCACGATCTCGGCGGCGTAGGCGCCCTGGTGGAGGGCGAGGCCGATGGCCGCCGCCGTGACCGGGCCGATCAGGTCCATCGTGCCGATCGAGAAGAACGACGGGCCGAACGGCACGCCGAACGAGATCTGCTTGTACAGCAGCGCCAGGTTGTACCAGAACAGCAGCTGCAGGATCAGCGGCACCGAGCGGAACAGCCACGTGTAGCCCCAGGCGACTGAGCTGAGCAGCGGGTTCGTGGACAGCCGCATGAGGGCGACCACCGTGCCGATCACGAAGCCGAGCACGATGCCGAGCGCGGTCAGCTGCAGCGTGAACGCCACCGCCCGCAGGATGGAGGGCGCGAACAGGTACTCGCCCACGACCGGCCAGTCCCACGCGGTGTTGGTGATCAGGGCGCTGGCCGCCATGGCGAGCAGCACCAGCACGACGGCCGCCCCCGCCAGGCGCCCGGGATGCCGGGCGGTGACGACCTTCAGCGCCTCGCCCGGCGTGTCCTCGGGGGCGGCTGCCGACGGGGTTTCGGATGGATCCGTTCCGGTCGTGGGTGTTTCGGCCCGCCGGGTTTCGGTCGGCGCGATCGCGGAGGGCGGGGTTTCGGCCGGCACGATATCGCGGGGCACGGCCTCGGGGGAGGCGGACGGGGACGGCGCGGTGCCGGACGGCGCTGTGTTGGACAGCGCTGTGTTGGACAGCGCTGTGTTGGTTGGCGCGGTGCCGGACGGCGCGGTCTTCGGGGGTACGGACATGGGGAACGCGGCTCGCTCTCAGACGGCGGACAGGCCGGCGGACCGGGCGCCGGGCGGGGTGGCCGCGCGCCGCCGCTCTTCCTCGGCGGCCTCGCGCTTGGCGACCTCCTCGCGCACCAGGGGGATGACGTGCCGCCCGAAGTCGATGGCGTCGTCGAGCAGGTCGTACCCGCGCGCGGAGAGGATCTCCACCCCGAGGTCGTAGTAGTCCAGCAGCGCCTGGGCGACCGTCTCCGGGGTGCCCACCAGGGCGTTCGAGTTGCCCGCGCCCCCGGTGGCGGCGGCGGTGGGCGTCCACAGGGCGCGGTCGAAGCGCTCGCCCTGCTCGGCGATGGCGATCAGGCGTTGCGATCCGGTGTTCTCCGGCGCGTGCCCGGGATGGTTGCCCCGGACGATCGTGCCGTTCTGCCGGCGCGCCTTGATCAGGGACAGCGTGCGGTACGCCTTCTCCCAGGCCAGCTCCTCGGTCGGGGCGATGATGGGACGGAAGGCGACCTGGATCCTCGGCACGTCCTCGCGGCCGGCGTCCTTGGCGGCCCGCTTCACCGACTCGATCTGCTCGGCGGTCTGGGCCAGCGGCTCGCCCCACAGGCAGAAGATGTCCGCCTCGGCGCCGCCCGCCCGGTACGCGGCGGGGGAGGAGCCGCCGAACGACACCCGGGGCCTCGGCCGCTGGGCGGGGAAGACGTCGGAGACGAAGTCGTTGAAGCGGTAGTGCTCGCCCTCGTGGTCGAAGGGCGTGTGCGAGGTCCAGCCCTTCTTGACGATCTGGATGTACTCGCGGGTCCGGGAGTACCGCTCGTCCTTGGTGAGGAAGTCGCCCTCGCGTTGCTGCTCGTGGTCGGTGCCGCCGGTGATGAAGTGCACGGTCAGGCGGCCGTCGCTGATCTGGTCGAGGGTGGCGAAGGTCTTCAGGGCGAAGGTCGGGTAAGAGACGTTGGGTCGGTGGGCGAGCAGGATCTGCAGGTCTTCGACGCGGCTCGCGACGTACGCGGCGGCCTGGGCGGGATCGGGCGCGCCGGACCCGTAGGCGAACAGCACCCGGTCCCACCCGTACTCCTGGTGGGCGCGGGCGAGCCTGAGCGTGTACTGCTTGTCGAAGGACGGGCCGGATCGGTGTGTGGTCTCCGATCCGTCGTGCGTGCCACCGATTCCGAGAAACTCGACGGGCATGGTGGAAACCTTTCTGGCCGGGCCGGCCGTGGACGTACGAGGGGCGCGCGTGCTCCACTCCAGCACAGAGGAGGATTTCCCGTCAAGACCTACTTGTTTAGTAGGTTTTATTCACACGAAAACGGGCGCCATGCCGGCGCCCGACCCGTCAGCCCCGCGGCGGGGTGAGCACCCCGCAGACGCGCGCGACCGCGGTGGGCAGCTCATGGACCGGGGCGATGCGCTCGGCCCACGGCCACCAGAACCACCAGGTGCCCTCGCCCTGGGCGGCGAACACGACCTCCGACAGCGTCGGGACCGCCGTGCTGACCACGATCAGCTGCGGGATGCCCCCGCTGGTCTCTCCGACACGCGCGTGCAGGCCGCGGGCCTGGAGCGAGTCGCCGAGCGCCTGCAGGTGCGCGACGGCCGTGACGGCCGTGGCGGCGCCGGCGACCTCGCCGATGCTCGTCATGAGGGACTCCCTACTGTCACTCGGGGTGGGCGTAGAGCCGGGGGACGTACTTCTCGCGCAGCGTCGCGTAGTGGTCCGCCAGCCGGGCGGCCGCGGTGGCGGGGGAGACCGCGAAGGTCCGCAGGGCGCCGCCCCTGCGGCTCGGATGCGGGCTCGTCCACCAGATGATGCGGCCGTCGATCCGGGCGAGCAGCCCCTGCCACAGGGAGACGGCGGCCTGGCCGTCCTCCAGGTAGTAGATGTAGGCGGGGATCTCATGGCGGGCGAGCGACGCCTGGAGCTCCTCGGCGATTCGCCGGACGTCCGCCGAGGGACGCCTGCAGACCAGCGCGGCCGCTTCGACGTGGAGGGCGGGCACGAGGTGACTCCTCACCGGCACGGCGATCCGCGCCTGGCTCGTCCTTGAGGGGTGTGCGATGCGGGCCGGGAGTCCCGCGCCGCGACTGAGGTCGTCCAGAGTTCGGAACGGAGTTCGATGCGAGGCTAGGCTCCGGGCGCGCGCGAGATCAACGATGTTGCTTCATGTTTCTCTCAATTCACCCGCCACCGCGTTGATCAGGTCGCGGGCCGCCTGACCATAGACGGCGGCCTCGGCGAGGGTCGCGAAGGCGCGTTCGTACAGCGCCACGTCGGTGGGGGTTTTGATCCGGAACTGGCCGGGGATGGCATCGACGCGCACCTGATTATCGTCATATATCCAGAAATTTTCGGGCGGCATCAAGGACGGACGGCCGCGTGCCGGAATCACGCCGAAGCTGAGTTGCGGCATGTTGATCGTCAGGTCCGCCAGGCGCGCGAGCTGCGCGGCCATCTCCTCGGGGCCGCACACCGGCGTGCGCAGCGCCTGCTCCCCGACGATGAACATGAACCGCTTGCCGCCCGCGGTGAGCACCTCCTGGTGCCGCAGGCGGACGCCGACGGCCTCCTCCAGGTCGTCGGGGATGCCGCGGAACTCGATGACGGTACGCAGGTGGGCGCGGGCGTACCCGGGGGTCTGGAGCAGGCCCGGCACCGCGGAGTGCTGGAACACCCGGAACTGCTGGGTCTCGCGGTAGAGCGGCTGGAACGACTCCTGGACGTGCCGCAGCCCGGTGGCCTCGAGCCGCCGCCACTCGGTGTACATGGAGTCGATGTTGCGGACGGCCGCGATGAGGTCGACGACGTACTCCTCGGCGTCGCAGACCCGGCACCACAACCGGATGTCGTTCTCGTTCGGCATCTGCGCCGCGTGCTCGATCTTGGACACCTTGGAGTAGTGCCAGCCCGCCTGGGACGCCAGCGTCCGTCCGGTCAGGCTGGCTTCGTTGCGTATCTCGCGGAGTCGCGCGGCGAGTATTCCTTTCGCCTCCGTTATGCGCGGTGAGGGCATAGGGGCACCTCTTGGGATGCGTGTGTTAGCTGACAATCCAGACCGTAGCGTGAGGTTTTCCTCTTATCCCCATATGTTGCGCGATGTTGCTTGGAGCGGCTGAGGTCAGTGGGTGCTCGCGGTGCCCGAGAGACGCTGCGCCAGACAGATCGGGACCACCGAGAGCACGATCAGCGCCGCCGCTGCTGGTCAACGCCTCCGGGCGTGTCGTGGCGTCCAGCACGGCCCGGTGGCCGGCCGGTTCGGTGTACCGCGGCGAGGCTGGTTTCCGCGCGTATCCGTGCGGTGACCTGCCCCTGCGGCTGGTTGCGGCAGAATTGCACCATGCCTCTTGATCCGAAGATCGCGGACCGTCTCAAGCGCGATCCCGGCGGCCTGGTGCCCGCGGTCGTCCAGCAGCACGACACCGGCGAGGTGCTCATGCTGGCCTGGATGGACGACGAGGCGCTGCACCGCACGCTGACCACCGGCCGCGCCACCTACTGGTCGCGCAGCCGCCGCTCCTACTGGGTGAAGGGCGAGACCTCCGGTCACGTCCAGTGGGTCAGGCACGTCGCGCTCGACTGCGACGGCGACACGATCCTGCTCAAGGTCGACCAGGTCGGCGCGGCCTGCCACACCGGCGACCGCACCTGCTTCGACGCCGACGTCCTGCCGGTCTCCTCATGAGCACGGGCCAGGGGACGGCCGTGGGCGGGGCGAGATGACCGCCACCCGCGTCCCCGAGGCGTCCCCGGAGGGCCGGTCCCGGCGCGGGCTGCTCGCCTGGCTGGCGCTCGGCGTGGCCGGGGCCGTCCTCGCGCTGGCCTCCTCCGGGCGCACCTGGGCCACGGTCGCCCTCGGTGGTGGCGCCGGGGTTGCCCGCGCGGCGCCCGTGCCGCTCACCGGCGGCGAGATCGTCCCCGTGCTGAGCCCGCTGGCCCTCGCCGCGCTGGCCGCGGTGGTCGCCGTGCTCGCGACCCGGGGGGTGTGGCGTGGGCTGGTGGGCGCCGTCCTCGGGCTGATCGGCCTGGCCCTGGCCGGGGCGGTCGCGGGCGGGGTGGCGTCCTCCCCGCGGCTGATCTCGCTGGCCGAGGAGCGCACCACGGTGACCGGCGCGGACACCGCCGCCGTCGCGCACACCTGGGCGTGGCCCGCGGCGGCGGTGGCCGGGGGAGTCCTGCTGCTGGTGGCGGGCGTCCTCGCCGTCGCGCGGGGGGCGCGCTGGCCCGGCATGTCGGAGCGCTACGACCGGCCGGGGCGCGGCTCCGGCGGTTCCGCCCCCGCGAGCGAGGGCCGCGCCGGGCGGCCGGCCGAGCGGTCGCTGTGGGACGCGCTCGACCGCGGCGTCGACCCGACCGAGGGCGACGCAGACGGGCGAGATCGACGACTTTAGTGACGATCTGCCCACAAAGTTGGACTTCGCTCCTAGAACGCCCTCCACGTCGCTAAGCTGCCGCCGCACGATGCGCGCCGAACGGCTCCCAGGGGGTGGGGGCACGGGCCGCGGCAGGCCGCCGGATGGTCCCGGGGGAAGCGGCCGCGCCCGCGCCGGAACCAGGCGCACGGGGGATGACGGGAGGGCCGCGCGCCCGGCCGTCCGACCGTGCCCGGGCGGGTCGTCCCGCCGCTCCCGCCGGCGGGGCCGTTCGCGTTCATCGGCACCGGAACGGCCAGCACGGCCGGCCACCAGGCCCGGCCCGCGTCAGCAAGGAGACCATCGATGAGTTACGGCCAGCAGGGCGGCGGCTACGACGCTCCCCCTCCCGGGGGGTACGGCGGCCCTCCTCAGGGCGGCGGGTACGGTGGCCCTCCCCCGGGCGGGTACGGTCCCGGCGGGTACGGCCAGCAGCCGTACGCCGCCGAGCCGCCGAACAACCACCTTCTGCCCGCGATCCTCACCACCCTGTTCTGCTGCGGCCCCTTCAGCCTCCCCGCGATCTACTTCGCGGGCAAGGTCAACGGCAAGTTCGAGGCCGGTGACTACCAGGGCGCGCTGGAGGCCTCCGCGCAGGCCAAGAAGTGGTGGATGATCTCGCTGTTCGTCGGCCTCGGCGTCTGGGTGCTCTACCTGATCCTGTCGTTCACGGTCGGGCTGAGCTTCTTCCAGGCCGTCCAGAACGCCCAGTACGGAGGATGACCGTGCGGCAGGCGCACGCCGGGCGTCGCGGCGCCGGTGGAGCGCGGGCCCTGCTCGCGCCCCTCGGCGTCGCGGCGCTCACGGGGGCGGTCGTCGCCTACGTAGGAGCGGTGGACCCGAACGAGGCGGGCCACTACCCGACCTGCCCGTTCCTGTTCGTGACCGGGCTGTACTGCCCGGGATGCGGCTCGCTGCGCGCCATCCACGCCCTGGCGCACGGCGACCTGCCGGCGGCGCTCGGCCTCAACCCGCTCGCCGTGCTGACCGTCCCGTTCCTGCTGTTCTGGTGGGGACGGTGGGCCGTCCGCGCCTACCAGGGACGGCCGGTGCGCACCCGGGCCGCGCGGCCGGTGTACATCTGGGCCTTCCTCGCGGTCATCATCGTCTACTGGATCGTGAGAAACCTGCCCTTCGGTGCGTTCCTGGCGCCGTGAGCCCCAGACCCCGCGCCACGAGGCCCTCAGAGTCGCCACCCTGTGGCGAGCCGACGGCGGTAAGCCCGATACCATCGGCAGGGCAAGGTCGGGAGAGGAAGGCGGCCTCCGGGGTGATCGGCCGCGATCGGCCGGTCACGGGGCCGGGCCTCCTCTGCCCGCGGCGCAGTCGACCGGAGGGGACCCTGATCGGGTGAGCGAGCCAAGCGAGGAGATCAAGTGAGCGTGCTCGACGAGATCCTGGACGGCGTGCGGGCCGACCTCGCCGATCGGCAGAAGGACGTGTCGCTGGCCGACCTACAGGAGCGCGCCAAACGCGCGCCCGCCGCCAAGGACGCCTACGCCGCGCTCGGCGGCGACAAGGTGTCGGTGATCGCTGAGGTCAAGCGGTCCAGCCCCTCCAAGGGCGCCCTGGCCGCCATCGCCGATCCCGCGGCACTCGCCGGCGACTACGAGGCGGGCGGCGCCCACGTCATCAGCGTGCTGACCGAGCGGCGGCGCTTCGGCGGCAGCCTGGAGGACCTCGCGGCGGTCCGCGCCGCGGTCGACATCCCCATCCTCCGCAAGGACTTCGTGGTCACCTCCTACCAGCTCTGGGAGGCGCGCGCCCACGGCGCCGACCTCGCGCTGCTCATCGTGGCCGCCCTCGATCAGAACGCTTTGGTCTCATTGATCGAACGAGCCGAGTCGATCGGTCTCGCGCCGCTCGTCGAGGTGCATACTGAAGAGGAGCTCGACCGGGCTCTGGACGCCGGTGCGCGCATCATCGGCGTCAACGCGCGTGACCTCAAGACCCTGGAGGTCGACCGCGACGTCTTCGCCAGGCTGGCCCCCAAGATCCCGGACGGCGTGATCAAGATCGCCGAGTCCGGTGTCCGCGGCCCGCACGACCTGCTGGCGTACGCCCGCGCCGGCGCCGACGCCGTCCTCGTGGGCGAGAGCCTCGTCACCGGCAAGGACCCGCGAGCCGCCGTGGTCGACCTGGTCACCGCGGGCGCGCACCCCGCATCGCGATTCGACAATCCACCCGAGAGGCAGCAGTGAGCACAGAGGGCACCCTGATCACCGCGGCCGACCTCGCCGGCAACGGCGCGGCCGGTAACGATCCCGATGTCCGCGGCCGGTTCGGGGTGTTCGGGGGCCGGTTCGTGCCCGAGGCGCTCATCCCCGCCCTGGACGAGGTCGCCAAGGCCTACGAGGACGCCAAGGCCGACGTCGCCTTCCTGCGCGAGTTCGACCACCTGCTGCGCACCTACGCCGGGCGGCCCACCGCCGTCACCGAGGTCGGCAGGTTCGGCGAGGCCGCCGGCGGCGCCCGCGTCCTGCTCAAGCGCGAGGACCTCACGCACACCGGTGCCCACAAGATCAACAACGTGCTCGGGCAGGCGCTGCTCACCCGGCGCCTCGGCAAGACCCGCGTGATCGCCGAGACCGGCGCCGGCCAGCACGGCGTCGCCACCGCCACCGCCTGCGCGCTGCTCGGCCTCGAATGCGTCATCTACATGGGCGAGGTCGACTGCGAGCGCCAGGCGCTCAACGTCGCCCGCATGAAGCTGCTCGGCGCCCGGGTCGTCCCCGTCGCCAACGGCAGCCGCACGCTCAAGGACGCCATCAACGAGGCCTTCCGCGACTGGGTCACCAACGTCGACAACACGCACTACCTGTTCGGCACCGTCGCCGGGCCCCACCCGTTCCCCGAGATCGTCCGCGACTTCGCCCGCATCATCGGCGTCGAGGCCCGGCGCCAGGTCCTGGAGCTCACCGGCCGGCTCCCCGACGCGGTGGCGGCGGCCGTGGGCGGCGGGTCCAACGCCATCGGAATCTTCCACGCCTTCATCGGCGACCCGGGCGTCGCCCTGCACGGCTACGAGGCCGGCGGGCACGGCCTGGCGTCCGGCGAGCACGCCCTCACCCTCACCGAGGGCTCGATCGGCGTCCTGCACGGCGCCCGCACCTACGTCCTGCAGGACGACGAGGGCCAGACCATCGAGTCGCACTCGATCTCCGCGGGCCTGGACTACCCCGGCGTCGGCCCCGAGCACGCCTGGCTGAAGGACTCCGGCCGCGCCACCTACCACGGCGTCACCGACGACGAGGCCATGGCGGCCTTCTCCCTGCTCGCCCGCACCGAGGGCATCATCCCGGCGATCGAGTCGGCGCACGCGCTCGCGGGCGCGCTCAAGCTCGGCCGCGAGCTCGGCCCGGAGGCCACCATCCTGGTCAACCTCTCGGGCCGAGGCGACAAGGACATGGGCACCGCCATGAAGTACTTCAACCTGTAGGCCCCAAGAACCTGTGAGCGGGACTCTTCTGACATGACGACTCTTCAGACGGTGTTCGAGAAGGCGCGGGCCGACCGGCGGGCCGCCCTGGTCGGGTACCTCCCGGCCGGCTTCCCCACTAAGGACGGCGCCATCGCCGCCGCGACCGCGATGGTGGAGGCCGGCTGCGACGTCATCGAGATCGGCCTGCCCTACTCCGACCCGCTCATGGACGGTCCCACGATCCAGGCCGCCGTCCACACCGCGCTCACCGGCGGCACCCGCATCGCCGACGTCATGCACACCGTCGAGGGCGTGGCCAAGACCGGCGCCGCCGTGCTGGTCATGACCTACTGGAACCCGATCGACCGCTACGGCGCCGAGCGCTTCGCCCGTGAGCTCGCGAACGCCGGCGGCGTCGGCACCATCACCCCCGACCTCACGCCCGAGGAGGCCGGGCCCTGGCGCCGCTTCAGCGCCGAGGCCGGCATCGACACCGTCTTCCTGGTCGCCCCCAGTTCCACGGACGAGCGCATCCAGGCCGTGGCCGACTGCTGCACCGGCTTCGTCTACGCCGCCTCGCTGATGGGCGTCACAGGCGCGCGTGCGAGCGTGAGCGTGGCCGCCGCGGGCCTGGTCGAGCGCACCCGCACCCACACCGGCCTGCCCGTGTGCGTGGGCCTCGGCGTCGGCACCGGGGCGCAGGCCGCCGAGGTCGCCGGGTACGCCGACGGCGTCATCGTCGGGTCGGCGTTCATCCGCCGCCTCCTCGACGCCCCCGACGAGGCCGCCGGTCTGTCGGCGGTTCGCGAGCTCGCCGCCGAGCTCGCCGCGGGCGTACGCGCCTGATCTTCGCGCTTCTTCCTCTTTGGTCGTTTTCCGAGGTCAACGTCCCCTGCCCCGACGCCACCGGCGTCGCTTACCGGGCTCTTATCGGCGTCATGATGGGCTTGTGGCCCGGTACCCTTCGGCGTGAAGCCGGTTACCGGACCGGTCCGCGGCGTGTCATGCCCGCCGTTCCCCGGCCGGCTTCACCCGGGGCATACCAGACGTTGATTCGCTGAGTTCAGAGAGGTCGCGCCGATGAGGTCGCTTTACGTGCATCCGGCGGTACCCTGGGTGACGACCGTCGCCCGGCTGGTGGTCGCCGGCGTGCTCATCGCCGCCGGGGGGCTCAAGATCGGCACGCCCGCCCTGTCCATCCAGGCGGTGAAGGCGTACGAGCTCCTGCCGGATTCGGTCGCGACCGCGGTGGGCTACGGCCTGCCGATCATCGAGATCGTCGTCGGGGTGTTGCTGGTAGTCGGTCTGCTCACGCGCTGGGCGGGCGCCGTCTCCGCGCTGCTCATGCTGGCCTTCGTGGTCGGCATCGCGTCGGCGTGGGCGCGGGGCCTGCGCATCGACTGCGGCTGCTTCGGCGGCGGGGGGAAGCTCGGCGCCGCGCAGGATCCGAACTACCTGTGGGAGATCCTCCGTGACGCCGGGCTGTTCCTGCTCGGCGCCTGGATCGCCTGGCGGCCCCCGGGCCGGTTCGCGCTCGACTCGGCTCTCGGGATCGTCCCGGACACGGGCGGCGACGAGCCGGAGGGCGGAGAACCCGGATTGAGCCCGGCCTGACTGAGGCCGGAACGAGGGAGGAGTTCTAATGGGTAAGGCCGCGCGGGAGGTCTCCGCCCGCGAGCGGATCAAGACGCAGCGCGAGCAGGAGGCCAGGCAGCAGCAGCGCCGCCGCCTCGCCACCGTCGCCGCCGTGGTGGTCGTGATGCTCGCCGTCGTCGGCGGCGGGTGGTGGTACGTCCAGTCCGGGAAGTCGGAGACCGTCACCGGCGCGCTCGCCCCGGTCACCATCCAGCCGGACGGCTCGGTCGTCATGGCCAAGCCGGGCGTCACCAAGCCGGTCCTGGACATCTACGAGGACTTCCAGTGTCCGGCCTGCCAGGCGTTCGAGCAGGTCAGTTCGGCCACGGTGAAGAACATGGCGGCGGCGGGCCAGGTCAAGGTCGTCTACCACCCGATCAACATCTTCGAGCAGGAGCCCGCGCACGGGAACACCATGCGCGCATCCTCGGCCGCGCGCTGTATCACGAACGGCGACCAGTGGATCGCCTTCCACGACCGCCTCTTCAAGGAGCAGCCGCCGGAGACGAAGTCCGGGTTCTCGCTCGACGACCTGGTGAAGTGGGGCAAGGAGGCCGGGGTCACCGACCCGGGCTTCGAGTCCTGCGTGCGCAGCCAGAAGAACACCGAGGCCCAGGCCGCCTACAGCAAGCAGATCCTGGACGCGAAGCTCGTCCCGGAGGGCACGCCCACGCTGCGGCTCGACGGCAAGGTCGTCGACAACAACGTCTCGTTCAGCCCCGCTTCACTTCGCCAGGCCATTCTTGATGCCGCGAAGTAGGCACGAAACCGGTAACGTCACCTGACATGCCCCTGGCCTCCATTCCCAGCCCGCCCGAAGGGGTCTGGTACCTCGGACCGATCCCTCTGCGGGCCTACGCTTTCTGCATCGTGCTCGGCGTCATCGCCGCCGTCTGGATCGGCGAGCGCCGCTGGCGTGCCCGCGGCGGCGAGCCTGGCACGATCACCGACCTCGCCGTCTGGGCCGTTCCGTTCGGCCTGGTCGGCGGCCGGTTGTACCACGTCATCACCGACTGGCAGTTGTACTTCGGTGCGGACGCGCCCAACCGGCCCATCGACGTCCTGTACATCTGGCACGGCGGCCTCGGCATCTGGGGCGCCATCGCGCTCGGCGCCGTCGGCGTGTGGATCGCCTGCCGTAGGCGAGGCATCTCGCTGTCGGCGGTCGCCGACGTCTGCGCCCCCGGCATCGCGGTGGCGCAGGCCATCGGCCGCTGGGGCAACTACTTCAACCAGGAGCTGTTCGGCGGTCCCACCGACCTGCCGTGGGGCCTGGAGATCGACCCGGGCCGCGACGGCACGGTCGCGGGCGTGTCCACCTACCACCCGACGTTCCTGTACGAGTCGCTGTGGAATCTGATCCTCGCGGGCGCGCTGGTCCTGCTGGGCCGGCGGTTCACGCTGCGGCACGGCCGGCTGTTCGCGCTGTACGTCGCGGGCTACACCTTCGGCCGGTTCTGGGTCGAGGGCCTCCGGGTCGACCCCGCGCACCACGTCCTCGGCATGCGGCTCAACCAGTGGACCGCCCTGCTGCTGTTCGCCGGCGCGCTGCTCTACTTCTGGCTGACCAGGGACAAGACCACCGAAGAGATCGTGGTCCCGCACTCCGGCGACCTCCTGTCCGCCGATCCTGCGCACGGCGCGGACCAGGCCGACGCGCACGAGACGGCCGCGGCCGACCCGTCGCACGACGCCGGCCAGGCCGACGCGCAGGAGATCGCCCGCGATCCGTCCCCGCCGGAGGCCGACGGCGACGCCGGGAAGAGCACGGGCGCCGAGCCCGGCGAGGCGAAGGACACGTCCCCGGAGGCCGGGCCCGCCGCCAAGGCCGAGGTCGGCCCGGCGTCCGCGGCGTCGGACTCGGAGGCGAATTCGCGATGACTCCAGGCCGCTCCTCGGGGGGAGCCGGCCGCCTGTGAGTGCCCGCAGCAAGAGACGCCGCTCCTCGTTCGAGGTCCCGGCCCTGGCCGAGCGCGGGCTGACGCAGCGGCAGCAGCGCGTGCTGATCGCCGTCGGCACGGTGCTCGCCGTGCTCGTGGGCGGGTTCGGGCTGACGCTCGTGGTCAGCACGCTGGGCATCCGCGATCAGTCGCCCGAGCCGAGCTCGGGCGACTTGATCGGACTTCCCCATCCGGACGATTACCAGGCGTGGGCCTCGCCCAAGCTGTTCGCCCCCATCGGCGGCCGCGAGGCCGACGCGTCTCCACTGAAGGCCGAGGAGGTCTTCGGGGCCAAGACGCTGAAGAGCGGCGCGCTGACGCTGCGTCTGCTGGACCACCGCCTGGACGACGCCTGCGCGCCGGTCGTCTGGGGCGGCAGCGTGCTGGCCGAGCTGGGGAAGGCCGGCTGCACCCAGGCCGTCCGCGGCGTCTACCTCAGCGCCGACCGCCGGTACGTCGCCCAGTACACCCTGTTCAACCTGGCGAGCTCGGAGGCCGCCGACGGGTTCGTGCAGGCCATGTCGACGCTGTACCGCGGCGGCGGGTGGGTGCGTCCGCTGGAGTCCAAGACGGCGGTGTTCTCCGGCGACGGGTACACCGAGGGCAGCGGGCACGCCATGGGGCACTACGCCGGGTTCGTCTGGGTCGGCCGGGTCGACGGCCGCGATCCGGGGCCGAAGGACGATTTCGTGTCGCTGACCCTCGCCGCCCGGGGGGCCGAGAAGGCCATCTACCGCCGCGTCGTCTCCGTCGGCGGGCCGCCGCCGCTCCCGGCCGGATAGGGTCGGCTGCCGTGCCAAGCCGTACGCTGATCGTCGTCGCGGTCGCCGGCGTGCTCGCCGCCGCGGGCGTGGGCCTCTACGTGGCCACGCGGCCGGAGACGGGCCCGAGCCCCGCGTTCTTCCGGGGCGAGCCGACGTCCGCGTTGTACGCGCCCATCGCGACCCGCCGCCTGGACCCGCGCCCGCTGACCGGCCAGGAGGTCTTCGGGGCCTCGCCGAGCCCGGCCGCGCAGGGCGTGACCATGGAACGCCGCGAGGTCGCGGTCTCGGACGACTGCGCCGAGGCGCTGTGGGGGAGCGCGGTGAAGGCCGCGGCCTCGGGGTGCGCCCGGGTGGCGCGCGCCGGCTTCGCGGCCTCCGGCGGCGGCGTGTCCGGCCAGTACGCCGTGTTCGACATGGCCGACGGCGCCTCCGCCGACCGGCTCGTGGCGGCGCTCGACCCCCGGCGCGGCGGCGGCTTCCTGCGCCTCGCGCCCGGTCAGCAGGCGTTCGACGCCGCGCGCAGCCGCGCGGAGGTCCGTGCTCTCGGCCATTTCGTGGTCGTCAACTGGGTCGGCCCGGTCGGGGACGTCGCCGGCGACGATCTCACCTTCCCGCAGCTCGCGCTGGACGGGCTCGGCGCGTTCGCGCAGGCACGGGTCCTGGCGGCGGGCTGAGCGCGCGCCCGGCGAATTTGACCGGTTCCTGACCGACTCCGGAGTGTTTGAGTACGTGTCGATCTGGAATAACGACCTGGCATGAGCCGTTCAAGTGTTCGCGGCCTGGGACGTACGGCTGTGTACACCCAGATGTGGGCACTCCGATGGTGAATGTTCGCGATTCCCACCTGGCGGGCACCATTCCGGCAGGGTGAGGTAGTCTCTACACACCTAACTGCAGCAGGGCCAACGTCGTCCCTCTTGCCTGCACTCGCCAATTCAGACGAAGCAGACGAAGACGACGGGAGGGATTCAATGCCTGCTGCCCGCCTCGGTTTCCCCGAGCCCCAGGGCCTGTACCACCCTTCGCATGAGCATGACGCCTGTGGTGTCGCCATGGTGGCCGATGTCCACGGCCGCCGCACGCACGACATCGTCGCGAAGGCCCTGACGGCACTGCGCAATCTCGATCACCGAGGAGCCAAGGGTAGTGAACCGGACACCGGGGACGGTGCCGGCATCCTGACGCAGTTGCCCGACGCGTTCCTCCGCGTTTCTGTGGACTTCCCCCTTCCCCCGGCCGGCTCCTACGCCGCGGGCATCGCGTTCCTGCCGGTGGACGCGCAGGCCCGCGCGATCGCCACCGGGATGATCGAGGAGATCGCCGCCGAGGAGGGCCTGACGGTCCTCGGGTGGCGTGAGCTGCCCGTCGACGCCTCCCACCCGGGCCCGAGCGCCCGCGCCGTCATGCCCGCGTTCCTGCAGCTCTTCGTGTCCTCGCCGGGCGGCGAGACCGGCCTGGAGCTCGACCGGCTGGCCTTCTGCCTGCGCAAGCGGGCCGAGCACGAGGTGGACGTCTACTTCCCCTCGCTGTCCTCACGGACGATCGTCTACAAGGGCATGCTGACGACCCCTCAGCTCGGGGAGTTCTTCCCGGACCTGACCGACGAGCGGTTCGAGAGCGCGATCGCGCTGGTGCACTCGCGGTTCTCCACCAACACGTTCCCGTCGTGGCCGCTGGCGCACCCGTACCGGTACGTCGCGCACAACGGTGAGATCAACACCGTCAAGGGCAACCGCAACTGGATGCGGGCCCGTGAGGCGATGCTGAACAGCGAGCTGATCCCCGGCGACCCCGCGCGGCTGTTCCCGATCTGCGACCCGGACGGCTCGGACACGGCATCCTTCGACGAGTGCCTCGAACTGCTGCACCTCGGCGGCCGGAGCCTGCCGCACGCCGTGCTGATGATGATCCCCGAGGCGTGGGAGAACCACGCGGAGATGGACCCGGCGCGGCGCGCGTTCTACGAGTACCACTCCACCTCGATGGAGGCGTGGGACGGCCCGGCCTCGATCACCTTCAGCGACGGCACCCTGGTCGGCGCGGTGCTCGACCGCAACGGCCTGCGCCCGGGACGCTACTGGGTGACCGAGGACGGCCTGGTGGTGCTCGCCTCCGAGGCCGGCGTGCTGGACATCGAGGCGTCCAAGGTGGTGCGCAAGGGCCGCCTGCAGCCCGGCAAGATGTTCCTCGTCGACACCTCCCTCGGCAAGATCATCGAGGATGACGAGATCAAGGCCGAGCTGGCCGCCGCCGAGCCGTACGCCGACTGGCTGCACGCCGGGCTCGTCCGGTTCGAGGAGCTGCCCGAGCGCCAGCGCCCGATCGTCACCCACGAGGCCCTGGTGAAGCGCCAGCAGACCTTCGGGTACACCGAGGAGGAGCTGCGGATCATCCTGGCGCCGATGGCGAAGACGGGCGCCGAGCCGATCGGCTCGATGGGCACCGACTCGCCGGTCGCGGTGCTGAGCGAGAAGCCGAGGCTGCTGTTCGACTACTTCAGCCAGCTGTTCGCCCAGGTCACCAACCCGCCGCTCGACGCGATCCGCGAAGAGCTGGTCACCTCGCTGCAGACGACGATCGGCCCCGAGGGCAACCTGCTCGCGCCGGGCCCGGCGTCCTGCCGCAGGCTCGTGCTGCCGTACCCGGTGATCGACAACGACGAGCTCGCGAAGATCATCCACATCAACGACGAGGGCGCGCTGCCGGGCTTCCAGCCGCACGTCGTCTCCGGCCTGTTCGAGGTGTCCGGCGGCGGCGAGGGGCTGCTGCACCGCCTGGAGGAGATCTGCGCCGAGGTCTCCGAGGCCATCGCGGGCGGGGCCCGCATCATCGTGCTGTCCGACCGCGGCTCCGATGCCCGTATGGCGCCGATCCCGTCGCTGATGCTGACCGGCGCGGTGCACCACCACCTGATCCACGAGAAGTCGCGGACGCGCGTCGGCCTGGTCGTCGAGACCGGCGAGGCCCGCGAGTGCCACCACATGGCACTGCTGATCGGCTACGGCGCCTCCGCGGTGAACCCGTACCTCGCGATCGAGACCGTCGAGGACATGATCGCCTCCGGGACGCTCGCGCTCGACCCGCGCGCGGCCGTCCGCAACCTGATCAAGGCGTACGGCAAGGGCGTCCTGAAGATCATGTCCAAGATGGGCGTGTCCACGGTCGCGTCCTACACCGGCGCGCAGATCTTCGAGGCGCTCGGCCTCGGCCAGGACGTCGTGGACGCCTGCTTCGCGGGCACCACCTCGCGCCTGGGCGGCGTCGGCTTCGACGTGCTCGCCGGGGAGACCGCGCTGCGCCACCGGCGCGCCTACCCGCGCGCCGAGAACGCCCACCGCCGGCTGGAGGTCGGCGGCGAGTACCAGTGGCGCCGCGAGGGCGAGCCGCACCTGTTCAGCCCGGAGACGGTCTTCCGCCTCCAGCACGCCACCCGCGCCCGCCGCTACGAGATCTTCAAGCAGTACACCGACCTGGTGGACGGCCAGGCCGAGAAGCTCATGACGCTGCGCGGCCTGTTCAAGCTGCGCGAGGGCCTGCGCCCGGCCGTGCCGATCGATGAGGTCGAGCCGGTCGAGAGCATCGTCAAGCGGTTCTCCACCGGCGCGATGTCCTACGGGTCGATCTCGCGGGAGGCGCACGAGACCATCGCGATCGCCATGAACCGGCTGGGCGCCAAGTCCAACACCGGCGAGGGCGGCGAGGACCCCGAGCGCCTGCACGACCCCGTGCGCCGCAGCGCGATCAAGCAGGTGGCCTCCGGCCGCTTCGGCGTCACCAGCGAGTACCTGGTCAACGCCGCTGACCTGCAGATCAAGATGGCGCAGGGCGCCAAGCCGGGCGAGGGCGGCCAGCTTCCCGGCCACAAGGTGTACCCGTGGATCGCCAAGACCCGGCACTCCACGCCCGGCGTCGGCCTCATCTCGCCGCCGCCGCACCACGACATCTACTCGATCGAGGACCTCGCCCAGCTCATCCACGACCTGAAGAACTCCAACCCCGAGGCGCGCGTCCACGTCAAGCTGGTCGCCGAGGTCGGGGTCGGCACGGTCGCGGCGGGCGTCAGCAAGGCCCACGCCGACGTCGTGCTCATCTCCGGCCACGACGGCGGCACCGGCGCCTCGCCGCTGACCTCGATCAAGCACGCGGGCGCGCCCTGGGAGCTCGGCCTGGCCGAGACCCAGCAGACCCTGCTGCTCAACGGCCTGCGCGACCGCATCGTCGTCCAGGCCGACGGCCAGCTCAAGACCGGCAGGGACGTCATCGTCGCCGCGCTGCTCGGGGCCGAGGAGTTCGGCTTCGCGACCGCGCCGCTGGTGGTGTCCGGCTGCGTCATGATGCGCGTCTGCCACCTGGACACCTGCCCGGTGGGCGTCGCGACGCAGAACCCCGAGCTGCGCAGGCGGTTCAGCGGCAAGCCGGAGTTCGTGGTCAACTTCTTCGAGTTCGTCGCCCGGGAGGTGCGCGAGTACCTCGCCGCGCTCGGGTTCCGCTCGATCGACGAGGCCGTCGGCCACGCCGAGTTCCTGGACACCACGGCCGCCGAGGACCACTGGAAGGCGGCGGGCCTGGACCTGTCCCCGATCCTGCACGTGCCCTCGCTTCCCGAGGGCACGCCGCTGCGGCACACCGTCCCGCAGGACCACGGCCTGGACAAGGCGCTGGACAACACGCTGATCCAGCTCGCCGAGGGCGCGCTGAAGTACGGCGACCGGGTGACGCTGGAGCTGCCGATCCGCAACGTCAACCGCACGGTCGGCACCATGCTGGGCAACCAGGTGACCAAGCGGTACGGCGGCGAGGGACTGCCGGACAACACGATCGACGTGAGCTTCACCGGCTCGGCGGGCAACTCCTTCGGCGCGTTCGTGCCGAAGGGCGTTACGCTGCGGCTGACCGGCGACGCCAACGACTACCTGGCCAAGGGCCTGTCGGGCGGGCGTGTCACCGTGCGGCCGCACCCGGACGCGCCGTTCAGCGCCGAGACGCAGGTCATCGCCGGCAACGTCGGCCTGTACGGCGCGACCTCCGGCGAGGTGTTCATCCGCGGCGTGGCCGGCGAGCGGTTCTGCGTCCGCAACTCCGGCGCGACCGCCGTCGTCGAGGGCGTGGGCGACCACGGCTGCGAGTACATGACCGGCGGACGCGCGGTCGTGCTCGGCCCGACCGGCCGCAACTTCGCGGCGGGCATGTCGGGCGGAATCGCCTACGTGCTGGACCTGAACCAGGCGCGGGTCAACCGCGAGATGGTCGAGATCGAGCAGCTCACCGAGTCCGACTCGGAGTTCCTGCGCGAGATCGTCGAGCGCCACCTGGCCGAGACGGGCTCCACCGTCGCCAAGGCGCTGCTGGACGACTGGGACGGCACGCTTACCCGCTTCGGCAAGATCATGCCGATCGACTACAAGAGGGTGCTCAAGGCCGCCGAGACCGCGCGGGCCGAGGGCCGGGACATCGACGAGGCGGTCATGGCCGCCGTGCACGGTTAAAGGGGGGTTTCACCGAATGGCCGACCCGAAGGGTTTCCTGACGCACGCCCGTGAGCTGCCGGCGCGCCGCCCGGTCGACGTGCGCATCCGCGACTGGCGCGAGGTCTACGAGGACTTCCCCAAGCCCGCGCTCACCACGCAGGCCGCGCGCTGCATGGACTGTGGCATCCCGTTCTGCCACAACGGCTGCCCGCTCGGGAACCTCATCCCCGAGTGGAACGACCTGGTCTATCGCGACGACTGGCGCGAGGCGATCGAGCGGCTGCACGCGACCAACAACTTCCCGGAGTTCACCGGTAGGTTGTGCCCCGCCCCGTGCGAGGCGGCGTGCGTGCTCGGCATCAACTCCGACCCGGTGGCGATCAAGCGCGTCGAGGTCGAGATCATCGACCGCGCCTTCGCCGAGGGCTGGGTGCCCCCGCGGCCGCCGACGTCCAAGACCGGCAAGCGGGTGGCCGTGGTCGGCTCCGGGCCCGCGGGCCTGGCGGCCGCCCAGCAGCTCACCCGGGCCGGGCACGACGTCGTGGTGTTCGAGCGGGCCGACCGTATCGGCGGCCTGCTGCGCTACGGCATCCCCGAGTTCAAGATGGAGAAGCGCCACGTCGACCGGCGCCTGGCGCAGATGCGCGCCGAGGGCACCGAGTTCCGCGCCGGGGTCAACGCCGGCGTGGACGTCACGGTCGCGCGCCTGCGCGAGGAGTTCGACGCCATCGTGCTGGCGGGCGGTGCCACGGCGTGGCGCGACCTGCCGGTGGCGGGGCGCGAGCTCGCGGGCGTGCACCAGGCGATGGAGTACCTCCCGCCCGCCAACAAGGCGCAGGAGGGCGACTACCCGCGGTCCCCGATCTCCGCCGAGGGCAAGCACGTCGTGGTGATCGGCGGCGGCGACACCGGCGCCGACTGCATCGGCACGGCGCTGCGCCAGGGCGCGGCCTCCATCACCCAGCTGGAGATCATGCCGATGCCGCCGGCCCAGCGGCCGGACGCCCAGCCGTGGCCGACCTACCCGATACTGTTCAAGGTGGAGAGCGCGCACGAGGAGCTCGAGGCCGAGGGCGGCGCGCGGGTGTACGCGGTGTCCACGACCGAGTTCGTCGGCGACGAGCGGGGCCGGCTGAAGGCGCTGCGCCTGGTGGACGTCGAGGGCCCTGCGAGCGGTTTCAAGCCCATCCCGGGCTCGGAGCGCGAGATCCCCGCCGAGCTGGTCACGCTGGCGATGGGCTTCGTGGGGCCGGAGAAGGGCCCGCTGCTCGACGACCTCGCGGCGCTCGCGGACGAGCCGGAGGCGTTCTTCGACGCCCGCGGCAACGTCGCGCGGGACAAGGGCTACATGTCGGGCGTCGAGGGCGTCTTCGTCGCCGGCGACATGGGCCGGGGGCAGTCGCTCATCGTCTGGGCGATCGCGGAGGGCCGCTCGGCGGCCGCGTCCGTCGACCGCTACCTGACCGGGCACACCGCCCTGCCCGTGGCGATCCCGCCGACGGCCCGCCCCCTGGTCTGAGGGGTACGCTCTGAGGGCTCACGGTGTGACGGCACGGTCCGGGGCGCGGCTGCGGCGGCCCTGGACCTGCCGGTGAGGTGACCTGCGAGGACGGCGTTTCGCCCACCGAAGCGCCGTCCTCTTTATGTGTTTTTATGCGCGTCTCATATAGCTTGTAGTTACATCTGTATAGATCGGATCGTATGCCGGAGGAATCTGTCCACAAGTTGCTTTGGTCCTCGATCCACTGAAAGATGCTGCCTCGTCGTAGGTGAGGCAAGAGGAGAGGGTCAATGGTGCGGGGGTACGGACGCCTGAAAGGCGCGGTCGTTTCGGTCACGGTGGGTGCGCTCGCCGCCGGTTCTGTCCTGACGGGTGCCGGTCCCGCCGGCGCCGCGCCGGCCTCCGGGGCGACGTCCGAGTTCCTGGTCTTCTACGCCCCCGGAGCCCGGGACGACGCGCTCGGCGCGATCAGGACCGCGGGCGGCTCGGCGGGCGCGGTGGACGCCAAGCTCGGCTACGTCGTCGCCCGGGGCGCGGGAACCGCGTTCGCCGCGCGGCTCGGCGCCTCCTCGTCCGTCGTCGGCGTGACGAGCGACCGCCGGATCGGCACGGCCACCGCCCTGACCTCCACGTCCGCGCGCGGCGCGGCGGACACGGTCCGGCGCGCTTCCGAGAGCACCGTCTCAGAGAGCACGGCGTCCGAGAGCACGGCGTCCGGGAGCGCCGCGGCCAAGGGCGGCGCGGACCCGCTCTCGTCCCGGCAGTGGGACATGAAGATGATCGGCGCCACCGCCACCGGCTCCTACGCCACGGCGCGCGGCAACAAGAAGGTCCTGGTCGGCATCATCGACACCGGCGTGGACGGCAAGCATCCCGACATCGCCCCGAACTTCAACCGGGCGCTCAGCCGCAACTTCGTCACCGACCGTCCCAACGACCCCAACGGCAAGACGCTCGACGGGCCGTGCGAGGCCAAGGGCTGCAAGGACCCGGTCGACGTGGACGACGACGGCCACGGCACCCACGTCGCCAGCACGATCGGCTCGCCGCTCAACGGCATCGGCGTCGCGGGCGTCGCGCCGGACGTGTCGCTGGTCAACATCCGCGCCGGCACGGACTCGGGCTTCTTCTTCCTCAAGCCGGTCCTGGACGCGCTCACCTACGCGGGCGACGCGGGCATCGACGTGGTCAACATGAGCTTCTTCGTCGACCCCTGGACGTTCAACTGCGCGCACAACCCGTCGGACTCGCGGGCCGAGCAGCTCCAGCAGCAGGGCGTCGTCACCGGCGTCCAGCGCGCGCTCGACTACGCCCGCGGCCACGGCGTCACGCTCATCAGCGCCCTCGGCAACGGTTCCACCGACCTCGGCCGCCCGACCGTGGACAAGGACAGCCCCGGCTACCCCCTCAACAGCGAGCGCGAGCGCAGGATCGACAACTCGTGCATCAACGTCCCGGCCGAGTCCCGCGGTGTCATCTCCATCTCCGCGCTCGGCCCGAGCGGCGGCAAGGCCTGGTACTCCGACTACGGCGTGGAGCAGACCGACCTGTCCGCCCCCGGCGGCGACCCGTCCGACGAGGGCACGTCCCTGAAGGGCACGGCCCGTGAGATCCTCGCCGCGGCTCCCGAGAAGGCGCTGCGCAGGCAGAACCTGATCGACGCCTCGGGCAGGCCCAAGAGCTCGCAGGTGGTACGCGACTGCCACAACGGGAAGTGCGCCTACTACCAGTACCTGTCGGGCACCTCGATGGCGTCGCCGCATGCCACCGGCGTCGCCGCGATCCTGATCAGCCGCTTCGGCAAGCCCGGCAAGGGCGGCCTGGCCCTCAGCCCGGCCACGGTGGAGAGGCTGCTGTACGCCACGGCCACCCCGATGGCGTGCCCCGCGTCCGGCTCCACGAAGTACTCCGTCAGCGAGGAGACGCACGTCTGCGCCGGCTCCCGCACCAAGAACGGCTTCTACGGGCGCGGCATCGTCAGCGCCTCCCGCGCCGCCGCCACCAAGGGCTGACCTGTTCGGGGCGCGGTGGTGTTCTGGAGGAGGAGGGAGGAAGGGTGAGGGACGAGCCCTTCCGAGTGACGACGGAAGAACATCGCCTGAAGTGTGCCCCGAACCCGCCGTGCCGAAGGCGCGGCAATAGGCACCGTTCGGGGCGCGGCGGTGTTCTGGAGTTCTCGGGTGCAAGGGTGAGGAACGGTCCCTTGTGCCTGAGGGCGGAAGAACGCCGCCTAAAGGGGCGCCCTGAATTGCCGAGCCGGAGGCTCGGCAATGGGCACAGTCGCGTCCCCACTCTGGCGACCCCCTGGCGACAGGGGCCTCTTCCTGCGACTCGGCGCGCCGCGGCCCTTATGGCGGCCCCACGTCACCTGGATTTCGCCGGGGGCTGTGGACTTCGTCATCGCCAAGTGGTCTGTACCAATTAGGGTAGGACTTGTGAGTCGTCGAGCGAAGATCGTGTGCACACTGGGGCCGGCCACCTCCTCTCCGGAGCGCCTGCGCGAACTGATCGCGGCGGGAATGAACGTCGCCCGGTTCAACCTCAGTCATGGGAGCCATGAGCTCCACAAGGAGATTCACGGCCGGGTGCGGGAGGCCGCCGCCGACCTAGGCAAGGCCGTAGGCGTCCTGGCGGACCTGCAGGGGCCCAAGATCCGGGTCGGCCGCTTCGCCGAGGGCCCGGTCCGCCTGGGCTTCGGCGACGTCTTCACGATCACGACCGAGGACGTCCCCGGCGACCGCGCGCTGGTCTCCACCACCTACGAGGGCCTGCCCACCGACGTCAAGCCGGGCGACAAGATCCTGGTCGACGACGGGCGCCTGGTCCTGGAGGCCACGGCCGTCGAGGGCCCGCGCGTCGTCACCAAGGTCGTCGTCGGCGGCATGATCTCCAACAACAAGGGCCTCAACCTGCCCGGCGTCGCCGTGTCCGCCCCCGCCCTCACCGAGAAGGACGAGGAAGACCTGCGCTGGGCGCTGCGCACGGGCTTCGACCTGATCGCCCTCTCCTTCGTCCGCAGCCCCGATGACGCCGCCCTGGTCCGGCAGATCATGGACGAGGAGGGCGTGCACCTCCCGCTGCTCGCCAAGATCGAGAAGCCGCAGGCCGTCGACCTCCTGGAGGAGATCGTCGACGCTTTCGACGGCATCATGGTCGCCCGCGGCGACCTCGGCGTGGAGCTTCCGCTGGAGCAGGTCCCGATCGTCCAGCGCCGTGCCATCGCCCTGGCGCGCGAGAAGGCCCACCCGGTCATCGTCGCCACCCAGATGCTGGACTCGATGATGAGCGCGCCCCGGCCCACCCGCGCCGAGGCCTCCGACGTCGCCTACGCCGTCATGGACGGCGCCGACGCGGTCATGCTCTCGGGCGAGACGTCGGTCGGCGACCACCCGATCGAGGCCGTGGCCACCATGGACCGCATCGCCTGCGCCGCCGAGGCCGAGACGCTGCAGTCCACCCACACCTTCGACCGCCTTCCGGAGACGACCGGCGGGGCCATCGCCCGCGCCGCCGCCGAGGTCGGCGCGATCGTCGGGGCCAAGGCCCTGTGCGCCTTCACGATGTCCGGTGAGACCGCGCGCCGTCTGGCCCGCTACCGCTCGCCGATCCCGCTGCTGGCCTTCACCTCCGCGCCCGAGGTGCGCGGCCAGCTCGCGCTCACGTGGGGCGTCGAGACCTTCGAGGTCCCCTTCGTCCACCACACCGACGACATGGTGCGCCAGGTCGAGTCGGCCCTGCTCTCGCTCGGCCGCTGCGAGAAGGGCGACAAGGTCGTGATCGTCGCCGGCTCGCCTCCCGGCAACCCCGGGTCCACCAACGCCCTGCGCGTGCACACCATCGGCTCGGCGGTCTCCAGCGCCGGCTGAGCGAAGTTCGGCCCGCCGGAGGGCTCCGGCGGGCCGAATCAGGACGATGTCGCGACGGAAACGGCCTCGCGGCGGACGGGAGCGGCCCTCGACGGGTCGCTCCCGTCGTGCGTGGGTGCCCGATTCGCGTCTGGGTCCCCGCCGCTGTTCGCGCTGGGTTCCCGCTTCAGTGCCCCGAGTGGGATTCGAACCCACACTTGATGGATTTTGAGGCCATTGACTCTGCCGTTGGTCTATCGGGGCGCCGTGAGGCTCGTGCCCCTAATCTAGCGGACGTAGGTACTCTCTTGGTCGTGAGTACGCAGCGGCGAGTGGTGATCGCGGAAGACGAGGCTCTGATCCGCCTCGACCTCAAGGAGATGCTGGAAGAGGAGGGCTATGCCGTCGTCGGGGAGGCCGGGGACGGCGAGTCGGCCGTCGGGCTCGCCTTGGAGCAACGCCCCGATCTGGTGATCCTGGACGTGAAGATGCCGATCCTGGACGGCATCTCGGCCGCCGAGCGCATCGTGTCCGAGCGCGTGGCCCCCTGCCTGATCCTGACGGCGTTCTCCCAGCGCGACCTGGTCGAGCGGGCCAGGGACGCCGGGGCCATGGCCTACCTGGTGAAGCCGTTCACCAAGTCCGACCTGGTGCCGGCCATCGAGATGGCCGTGAGCCGCCACGTCGAGATCATGGCGCTCGAGAAGGAGGTCACCACCCTCGGCGAGCGCCTGGAGACCCGCAAGCTCGTCGAGCGCGCCAAGGGCCTGCTGATTGCGCAGCACGGCTGGACCGAGCCGCAGGCTTTCCGCTGGATCCAGAAGGCCTCCATGGACCGCCGCATGAGCATGCGCCAGGTAGCCCAGGCCGTGGTCACCGACGCCCAGGACGTGCCCGCGGAGCCCTGAGGCTCCCTGAGGGCTTGTGAGGCAGCACCCCTACGCCGCGCGCTTCCGTGCGCATCCCGCTCGCTGGTGGGGGCGCACAGGGTGTGTCAGAATGACGGCGCCCTCCGTGTCAAAGAGTGGTGCGCGTGTGCTGTGGGCGATCCCCGGGGCCGGTCCCGTGAGGAGTGCGCCATGCCTCATCGCCCATGTGACCTTTACTTTTCGGGTCGATCGCCGAAGAGGACCGGTGTGATAACGAAGCGGTAACGTGATGTGACTCTGTACCGACCTGTGACTTGAGCTGAGTGTAATGCCGTCAACGAGCCCTGGACAGATCGCCAGGGTGGCTCTGTGAACCCGATCCCGACGCGGGATCAGGCGAAAGGAAGGCAACCTTGCGGCCCAAGATTGCTCGCCTCGGGGGCGTGCTCGCCGTCGGTGTGGCACTTACCGTTGGTCTCGCCGCGTGTGGTGGCGATTCAGGGTCGGGCTCGGGCGGTGACAGCTCCGGTTCCGCCGCGCCGTCCGTTCTCAAGATCGGCTTCATGGGCGACCTGTCGGGTGAGAACTCCGGCATCGTCATCCCGCCGAGCAACGGCGCCCAGCTTGCCGTCGACGAGTACAACGCCACCAACCCCAAGGTCAAGGTGGAGATGATCAAGTACGACAGCCGCGCGGACGCGACGACGGCTGTCTCCCTTGCTCAGAAGGCCATCAAGACCGACAAGATCGTCGGCCTGGTCGGTCCGGCTTTCTCCGGTGAGTCCAAGCAGGCCGTCCCGGTGCTGGAGGAGGCGAAGATCCCGAACATCTCCGCCTCGGCCACCAACGTGGACCTTGCCAAGAACGGATGGAAGTACTGGCACCGCGTCGTCCCGAACGACGGTGTGCAGGGGCCGGCCATCGCCGACTTCATCGCCGGCGCGGCGGCCGCCAAGAACGTCTTCGTCATCGACGACAAGTCCGAGTACGGCAAGGGCCTCGGCGACGCCGTCCGCGGGCAGCTCAAGTCCAAGGGCGTCACGCTGACGGACGACGCGCTCGACCCCGCGGCTACCGACTACTCCTCGACCGTCAACAAGGTCGTCTCCGCCAAGCCGGACGCCATCTTCTTCGGCGGCTACTACGCCGCCGCCGGCAAGCTGCTCAAGCAGCTCCGCGACAAGGGCGTGACGGCGAAGTTCTTCTCCGCTGACGGCTCGCTCGACAAGGGCCTCATCGAGAGCGCCGGCGCCCCGCAGGCCGAGGGCGCGCTCATCGGCTGCCCCTGCCGCATCCCGACCGCGGCCGAGACCGACGAGAAGGTCAAGAAGTTCGCCACCGACTACAAGGCGAAGTTCGGCGCCGACCCGCTGATCTACGCCACCGAGGGCTACGACGCGATGACGACGTTCCTGAAGGCGATCGGCTCCGGTGCGACCACCACCGACGCCATCAACGACGCGGTCGGCAAGTCGGACTTCCAGGGCATCTCCAAGCCCATCAAGTTCGACCCGAACGGTGAGCCCTCGGCGAAGTCGATCTACATTTACCAGGTCAAGGGTGGCCAGATCGGCCTGCTCGGCGACACGACGACGGCCACGCTCGGCTGACGGACCAAAGTTACCGGCCAGGTATGAGGGGGCGGGAACGCCTTGGCGGTCCCGCCCCCGTCCCTTCCCGCGTGAAGGCTCCCCTGAAAGCGATTATCCGTGTTCGATAACCTTCTCGGCTCCTTCTGGCCGTACACGATCGACGGCCTCATCCTGGGCGCGATCTACGGCCTCGTCGCCCTCGGCTACACGATGGTCTACGGCGTCCTGCGCCTCATCAACTTCGCGCACTCCGAGATCTTCATGATCGGCACCATGGCGTCGGCGTTCGTGGTGATGACGCTCGGCATCACCAAGCCGCTGACCGGCCTGGCGCTCGTCGGCGGCCTGCTGCTGATGCTGCTCGCGGGAGGCGCCGCGTCCGCCGGGTCGGCCATGCTGCTGGAGCGCATCGCCTACCGCCCGCTGCGAAAACGCGGCGCGTCCCGCCTGGCGGCGCTCATCTCGGCCATCGGTGCCTCGCTCTTCCTGCAGGAGCTCTTCGCCCTGGTGATCATCCCGCACGTGTTCAACCGTCCGCAGCAGGGCCGCAACCAGATGGGCGTCGCGCGCATCATGGAGAAGGACACCCTGTTCACGTTCGGCGGCGCGCAGGTCCGCATCGACCAGGTGCTGATCTTCGTGGCGGCGGTCGGCATGATGGTGCTGCTCGACCTGCTGGTGAACCGCACGAAGATCGGCCGCGGTATCCGCGCGACCTCGCAGGACCCGCAGACCGCGGTCCTGATGGGCGTCGACATCGACAAGATCGTGCGCGTGACGTTCCTCATCGGCGGCCTGATGGCCGGCCTCGCCGGTGCGCTGTTCATCCTGCAGTTCGAGGTCACCAAGTTCTCCATCGGCTTCCTCCTCGGCATCAAGGCGTTCACGGCCGCGGTGCTCGGGGGCATCGGCAACCTACGTGGAGCGTTGCTCGGCGGCCTGTTCCTCGGTCTCATCGAGAACTACGGCGCCGCCGTCTTCGGCTCGGGATGGAAGGATGTCATCGCCTTCACCGTTCTCGTCCTGGTCCTGATGTTCCGGCCCACCGGCATCCTCGGTGAATCTCTCCAGCAGGCGCGCGCATGAGCACCGATTCCACGATCGGCAACCGCCGTAACGCCGTCGGGTCGTTCCTCGACCGCGTCCGCGACCGCTGGGCGACCGCCTCCGGCTGGCAGCGATGGACGGTCTACGTCCTGCTGTTCGTCATCGCCCTGCTGCTGCCCTCGGACACCATCGGGCAGTTCATGTCGCCCTACAGCGACTGGGCCAGCGTCCTGTTCTTCCCCATCGGCACCTACGTGCTGCTGGGGATCGGCCTCAACGTGGTCGTCGGCCAGGCCGGGCTGCTCGACCTCGGGTACGTCGCGTTCTTCGCCATCGGCGGGTACGCGATGGCCCTGCTGGGCACCAGGGTCGGGCTGAACTTCTGGGAGATCCTGATCGCCGGCGTCCTGCTGTCGGCCTTGTCCGGCATCGTGCTGGGCGGTCCGACGCTGCGCCTCCGGGGCGACTACCTGGCGATCGTCACGCTCGGATTCGGTGAGATCGTCCGGCAGACGGCCGAGAACACCGACGCCATCGGCGGCCCCCGCGGCATCGCCGGCATCCCGCACCCGCCGAGCATCGACGGCGTCCAGATCTTCGGGGTGGACGTCTTCCACTACGGCGTGCTGGACCCCCGGCCGTACTACTACCTGCTGGTCGTCGTCGCCACCGCGATCATCATCTTCGTGAAGCGCTGGGAGAAGAGCCGCGTCGGCCGCGCGTGGGCCGCCATCCGCGAGGACGAGGACGCCGCCGAGGTCATGGGCGTGCCGACCTTCAAGTTCAAGCTGCTGGCCTTCGCGATCGGCGCCTCGATCGGCGGCGCCATGGGAGTCGTCTGGGCCGGCAAGACCATCTCGATCAACCCGAACGACTTCCTGTTCATGCTCTCGGCGACCATCCTGGCGGCGGTCGTGCTCGGCGGCTCGGGGAACATCCCCGGCGTCATCCTGGGCGCGTTCCTCGTCGCGTGGCTGCCCGAGCGCTTCCGCGGCCTGTCCGACTACCGCATCCTGGTCTTCGGCGCCGCCCTGGTCGCGCTGATGATCTTCCGTCCGGAGGGCCTGCTGCCGTCCCGCCGCCGCAAGGCGGAACTGGCGGAGGGCACGGGAGGAATGGGAAGCATGGGGGCCGAGGTCCCGGGTCCGGAGACCCAGGCCGCGGCCGAGGGAGCAGCCAAATGAGCGAACCGCGCCCGCTTCTGCAGTTGCAGAGCGTCAAGATGCAGTTCGGCGGCGTCGTCGCGCTGCGTGAGGTCGAGCTGACGATCAACGAGGGCGAGATCTTCGCGCTCATCGGCCCGAACGGCGCCGGGAAGACGACGGTGTTCAACGTCGTCACCGGCGTCTACAGGCCGACGTCCGGCATGGTGGTGTTCGACGGCGACCGCATCGACGGCATGAAGCGGTTCAAGGTCACCAAGCGCGGCATCGCCCGTACGTTCCAGAACATCCGGCTGTTCCACAACATGTCGGCGCTGGAGAACGTGATGGTCGGGGCCGACGCCCACCACCGCGCGGGCATGATCAGCGTGGCGCTCGGCCTCCCGTGGCACCGCAACGAGGAGCGGGACGGCAAGGCCCTCGCCATGGAGCTCCTGGAGTTCGTGGGCATCCCGCACCGCGCCGAGGAGACCGCCAAGAACCTCCCCTACGGCGACCAGCGGAGGCTGGAGATCGCCCGCGCGCTCGCCACCAAGCCCAAGTTGCTGCTGCTGGACGAGCCCGCGGCGGGTATGAACCCGGCGGAGAAGGAGTCGCTCCAGGTCCTGATCCGCAAGATCCGCGACGACGGGCGCACGGTCCTGCTCATCGAGCACGACATGGCCCTGGTGATGGGCATCAGCGACCGCATCGCGGTGCTCGACTTCGGGCAGAAGATCGCCGATGGTCTTCCAGCCGAGGTGCAGAACGACCCGCGGGTCATCGAGGCGTACTTGGGAGCTCCGGCAGATGCTTCTTGAAGTCAAGGACATGCGCGTCCACTACGGCAAGATCGAGGCCATCAAGGGCATCTCGCTGGAGGTGGCCGAGGGCGAGATCGTCACGCTGATCGGCGCGAACGGGGCCGGCAAGACCACGACGCTGAAGACGATCTCGGGCCTGCGGGCGCTGACGTCGGGTACCGTCACCTTCGACGGCAAGGACATCAGCAAGATGCCCGGGCACAAGCGGGTCCGCGCCGGGATCGGCCAGTCTCCGGAGGGCCGCGGGGTCTTCCCGGGCATGACGGTGACCGAGAACCTCCTGATGGGCGCCTACACCCGCAGCGGAGACCTCACCAAGGACCTCGACGAGGTCTTCGAGCTGTTCCCGCGGCTGGCCGAGCGCAGGAACCAGGCCGGCGGCACGATGTCGGGCGGTGAGCAGCAGATGGTCGCCATCGGGCGGGCGCTGATGAGCAAGCCCAAGGTGCTGCTGCTGGACGAGCCGTCGATGGGGCTCGCCCCGATGCTGGTCGCGCAGATCTTCACCATCATCAAGGAGATCAACGACCGCGGCACCACCGTCCTGCTGGTGGAGCAGAACGCCCAGCAGGCACTCCAGCTCGCCCACCGGGCGTACGTGCTGGAGACCGGCAAGGTCGTCAAGTCGGCGCCGGCGGCCGATCTTCTGAACGACCCGCAGGTGCGCGCGGCGTACCTCGGCGGCGAGTTCGGCCCGGCCGAGTCCGGCGCGAACTGAGCGGGCGGCCGCGGCGGGAGCCGAACCGGCGCCACCGGCGCGTGGTGTCGTGCGGAGCCCGCCGCGGCCGTGGCAGACTCACGGGCGCGGCGGGGTCGTGCCGGAGAAGGAGTCAGCGCAGCGCGACGTCGACGCCCTTGGACGGGCCGATCGCGCCGAGAGGCGGGTCGGCGACGAAGCGGATCTTGGTGATGCGCGAGTCCTTGGGCACGTCGTACCACAGGTCGAACTCCATGCGGACGAAGCTGCCCACGGGCAACTCGTCGGGCTGCCGCTTGATCGCCTGGGCGAAGCCGTCGACGTGGAAGGTGCGCCCGTCGGCCGCGACCAGCAGTTGCTGCTTGGCGTCGAACTTCTGGTTCGTCCGGTCGGTGCTCTCGATGAGGACGCGCACCCGGGCGTACCGGCCCTTGGCGTTCCACTCGGCGTGGCTGCCGAACATGCTCGGCATGCCGTCCTGGAACGACAGGACGCGGAACCGCATCTGGCCGTCGACGACCGGGGCCGCCGTGATGACCTTCTCGTCCGGCCGTGCCGTCTGCGGCGGGATCACGTAAGTGGGAGACGGCGTCGCGGCCGGCTTGGCGGGGGTACCGGAGCAGCCCGTGACCAGACCCGCGGCCAGAAAGGCGAGAAGGGCCGTGGAACTCAACATGACGGAGGGTGCCCGCACGTTCGAACTCTAGGCTTCGCCACGCAGGCCGGAGCACCAGGATGTGAGAGGTGTTGTGCGATCGTTTCTTTCCGGTAATACCCCAGGTGACCAGGTGCGGGACCATGGCCAGGGTTACGGTAAGTTAACTTAACTCCGACTTACAGCTAAAGAGGAGGACGTTGTGGTCTTTTGGTCCAGGCGTCGCCGTATGACATCAATCGGGGCGGTCGCCGTGGGCGCCGCATGCCTTCTCTCGGCCTGTGGTGGTGGCGGTTCCGGCTCCGACACGAGTGCGAGCAGCAGCGCCGGCGCGCCCGCCGGCGGCACCGACGCCTCGGGGATCAAGCTGATCAACCCCGGCAAGCTCACGACCTGCACGAACCTGCCCTACGAGCCCTTCCAGTTCAAGGAGGGTGACAAGACCGTCGGGTTCGACGTGGACATCGTCGACCTCGCGGCCAAGAAGCTCGGCGTGACGCAGGACATCGTCGACATCGACTTCGCGGTGATCAAGAGCGGCGCCGCGCTGAACGCCGGCAAGTGCGACGTCGCCGCGGCCGGCATGACGATCACAGACGAGCGCAAGAAGAACATGCTGTTCTCCGACCCGTATTTCGACGCGACGCAGGCGCTGCTCGCCAAGAAGGGTACGGGCGTGAAGTCGCTCGACGACGTGAAGGCGAAGAATCTCAAGCTGGGCGCGCAGGCCTCCACCACCGGCCTCGACTACGTCAAGGGCAAGGGCTTCAACCCGACCGAGTTCGCCGACTCCCCGAAGGAGCTGCTCGGCCTGCAGTCGGGCCAGGCGGACGTGATCGTCCAGGACCTGCCGGTCGTGCTCACCTGGCTGAAGAAGCCGGAGATCGCCGACAAGTTCGAGCTGGTCGCCAGCCTCGACACCGGTGAGCAGTACGGCATCGGCATGAAGCTGGGCAACGACGCGCTCGCCAAGACGATCAACGACGAGATCGCCAAGGCCAAGTCGGACGGCACCTACGAGCAGATCTACGTCAAGTGGTTCGGCAAGAAGCCCGGCGAGCTTGGAGTCTCCTGACCTCATGACCGATCAGTCCATGGCGGCCGGTCCCGCCGGTCCTGCCGGGCCCGTACCTGACAGGACAGGGCCCGGCAGGACCCGGATGAGCCCCCGGAAGCGGCAGCGCGTCAGCCGCGGCGTCCAGTACGTCGTGCTGATCGCCGCGGCGGTCGCCATCGCCCTCCTCACCAACTGGGAGGGGCTCGCCCAGAACTTCGCCAAGTGGGACGTGGCGAAGCAGGCGTTCCCCGACGTGTTCACGGTCGCGCTCAAGAACACGATCATCTACTCCGTCGGCGGCTTCGTCTTCGGTTCCCTGGGCGGCCTGCTGCTCGCCCTCATGCGCATGTCCTCCGTGCGGCCCTACCGCTGGATCGCGACGATCTACATCGAGATCTTCCGCGGCCTGCCCGCCCTGCTGATCTTCCTGTTGATCCTGTTCCTGCCGCTGGCCCTGCCCGGCTTCCAGGTGCCCGGCGGCATCTACGGCCAGGGCATCCTCGGTCTCACCGTCGTCAACGCCGCCTATATGGCCGAGACGCTGCGCGCGGGCCTGCAGGCCGTGCCGAGGGGCCAGACCGAGGCGGCCCGCTCGCTCGGCATGTCCCACTCGCGGGCCATGATCTCGGTGGTCATCCCGCAGGCCATCCGCATCGTGATCCCGCCGACGACCAACCAGTTCGTCGCCCTGCTCAAGGACTCCTCGCTCGTGCTCTTCCTCGGCGTGAGCAGTGAGTACGTCGAGCTCACGAAGTTCGGCAACGACCTCGCCTCGACGACGGCGAACGCCACTCCGATCATGGTGGTCGGCCTGACGTACCTGCTCGTCACCATCCCGCTGGGGTACCTGGCGAGACGCCTCGAAAAGCGTCAGGCGAAGGGACGGTGAGCCCGATGGCGCACGCGGTCGAGATCAAGGACCTGCACAAGTCGTTCGGTTCCCTGGAGGTGCTCAAGGGCGTCGACTTCACCGTGGACGAGGGGCAGGTGGTCTGCGTCATCGGCCCCTCGGGCTCGGGCAAGTCGACGTTGCTGCGCTGCGTGAACCTGCTGGAGCAGCCCACCAAGGGCAAGGTCACGGTCGGCGGCGTCGAGCTCACCGACCCCGACGTCGACATCGACGCCGCCCGGCGCAGGCTCGGCATGGTGTTCCAGTCGTTCAACCTGTTCCCGCACATGACGGTGCTGCAGAACGTCATGATCGCCCAGCGCCGCGTGCTCAAGCGCGGCAAGGCGGAGGCGGAGCGGATCGCCCGGGAGAACCTGGACAAGGTGGGCGTCGGCGCGAAGCGCGACAACTACCCGCCGCAGCTGTCCGGCGGCCAGCAGCAGCGCGTGGCCATCGCCCGCGCCCTCGCCATGGACCCCGCGCTGATGCTCTTCGACGAGCCGACGTCCGCGCTCGACCCCGAGCTGGTCGGCGACGTCCTGTCGGTGATGCGCAAGCTGGCCCAGGACGGCATGACGATGCTGGTGGTCACCCACGAGATGAGCTTCGCGCGCGAGGTCGCCGACCGCGTGGTGTTCATGGACGGGGGGGTGATCGTCGAGGAGGGCCCGCCCGAGCAGGTGATCGGCGACCCGCAGCACGCGCGCACCCGCACGTTCCTGCGGCGCGTGCTCGATCCGACGCATTCCGACGACGACGGCGCGGCGGGCGGCGCGGACGGCGGGGGCAGGGCCACGGCGCCCGGGTCCGCCGGAGGCTGAGCCGCGGATCGCGGTCGCGCCGGGGACCTCCGGCGAGGCATGCGAGGCGTTCACGACCCCCGCCGGCATCCCTGCCGCGGGGGTCGTCCCGCGCCGACCGCCCGGCGCGCCAGGCCAGGTCGGCGCGAGGAGCCCGCAGGTGATCTTTGGGGCCATGTAGGGCTTCCCCGGCCGCACACGTTGTCTACTCGATCACCCACGGGCTCTGGCGTCACAACGCTAGCGAGCCGGGACGCCCCCGTGCAAAGAGAGTGCTAAATCGTGCCCCGATACGGGGCGAATTTCACGGCGTGTCACGGATCATGCACGTAAGCCGGGACGTGCACACCAGTCGTCCCTCGTCGTCGGTGATCGAGATGTCGTAGGTCGCCAGGCTCCGCCCGCCGTGCAGCCACGTGGCCACGCCCGTCACGTACCCGGCCCGTGCGGAGCGGTGGTGGGTCGCGTTGATCTCGATCCCCACGGCCACCCGCCCCGGCCCGGCGTGCAGGGCCGCGCCGGTGGAGCCGATCGTCTCGGCCAGGACGCACGAGGCGCCCCCGTGCAGCAGGCCGTACGGCTGGGTGTTCCCCTTGACCGGCATGCGCGCCACCACGCGCTCGGCCGTGACCTCGAGGAACTCGATGCCCATGCTCTCGACCAGCGCCCCGTAGTAGTCGCCGCCGTGCAGGGTGGCCGGCCGGGTCAGGTCCCCGGGGTCCGGCTCCGGGTTCGGCCCGGGGTTCTGCATGGTCAAGGCAAGCCCTCCAGTCGCACATCGAGGGGTGTTCTGTCGTACATGGAGACTAGGCTGCGGGTGTGCCGAAGAAGGAACCGACCCCCACACGTCCCTGCCTGCTCCTGCTCGACGGGCATTCACTGGCGTACCGGGCGTTCTACGCGCTCAAGGAAGCCAACCTGATGACGACCGAGGGCCAGCACACCGAGGCGGTGTACGGCTTCACCTCGATGCTCATCAACGTCCTGCGCGACGAGAAGCCCACCCACGTCGTCGTGTGCTTCGACCGGTCGGAGCCCACCTTCCGGCACGAGGCGTACGAGCACTACAAGGCCAACCGCCAGGAGACCCCGGAGGACTTCCGCGGCCAGGTGAGCCTGATCTTCGAGGTGCTCGACGCGCTGCGCATCCCCTATCTCTCGCTCGCCGGCTACGAGGCCGACGACCTGATCGCCACGCTCGCCCACCGCGCGTCCGAGCAGGGCATGAACGTCCTGATCGTCACCGGCGACCGCGACGCCCTCCAGCTCGTCGACGACCGCGTCACGCTGCTGATGACCCGCCGCGGCATCAGCGACATGACCCGCTTCGACCCCGCCGCCGTCACCGAGAAGTACGGCCTGACCCCGCGGCAGTATCCCGACTTCGCGGCGCTGCGCGGCGACCCGAGCGACAACCTGCCGAGCATCCCCAGCGTGGGCGAGAAGACCGCCACCAAGTGGATCCAGGAGTTCGGCTCGCTCACCGAGCTGGTCGACCGCGTCGACGAGGTCAAGGGCAAGGTCGGCGACAAGCTGCGCGAGCACCTCGGCCAGGTCATCCACAACCGCCAGCTCACCGAGCTGCGGCGCGACGTCCCGCTGGAGGCCGACGTCGAGGGCCTGAAGATGGGCCAGTGGGACCGCGACGAGATCCACAAGCTCTTCGACACCCTGCAGTTCCGGGTCCTGCGCGACCGGCTCTACCAGAGCATCGGCACCGCCGAGCCCGAGGCCGAGGAAGGCTTCGACGTCGAGGTCGTGACGCTCGGCCCCGGCGAGGTCGAGGCCTGGCTGGCCGAGATGCCGCAGGGCCGGGCCGGCATCGCCGTCAAGGGCGCCTACGGCAGCGGCACCGGCAGGCTGGACGGCCTGGCGGTCGCGGCCCCCGCCGACTCCGAGGGGCACCGCCGTGCGGCCTACATCGATCTCACCGAGCTGACCCCCGCCGACGAGGCCGCCCTCGGGCGGTGGCTCGACGACGAGTCCGCCCCGAAGGCCCTGCACGACGCCAAGGGCCCCCTGCTCGCCCTGTGGGCCCAGGGGTTCGACATGCGCGGCCTGACGTGCGACACCGCCCTGGCGGCCTACCTCGCCATGCCCGGCCAGCGCTCCTTCCCCCTGGACGATCTCGTCCTGCGCTACCTGCACCGCGAGCTGCGCGCCGAGGCGGACACCGGCGGCCAGGCCGCCCTGTTCGACGACCCCGAGGAGAACGCCGGCCAGGAGCTCGGCGTCCGCGCCCAGGCCGTCCAGGAGCTCGCCGACGCGCTGGAGGCGCACCTGGAGCCCCGGGGCGGCATCCGGCTGATGCGCGAGGTCGAGCTGCCGCTCGTGCGCGTGCTCGCCGAGTTGGAGCGCGCCGGCATCGCCGCCGACCACGCCTACTTCACCGGGCTCGAGGCCGAGTTCGGCGCCGCCGTCAAGCAGGCCGTCGAGGAGGCCCACCGGGTGGTCGGCGAGCAGTTCAACCTCGGCTCGCCCAAGCAGCTCCAGGAGATCCTGTTCGTCAAGCTCGGCCTGCCGAAGACGAAGAAGATCAAGACCGGCTACACGACCGACGCGGACGCGCTGGCGACGCTCGCCACCCAGACCGACAACGAGCTGCCCACCATCCTGCTGCGCCACCGCGACCAGACCAAGCTCCGCGTCACCGTCGAGGGCCTGATCAAAGAGGTCGCCGACGACGGGCGCATCCACACCACCTACAACCAGATCATCGCGGCCACCGGGCGTCTGTCGTCGGAGAAGCCCAACCTGCAGAACATCCCCATCCGCACGGCCGAGGGGCGGCGCATCCGCCAGGGCTTCATCGTGGGGGAGGGGTACGAGAGCCTGCTCACCGCCGACTACAGCCAGATCGAGCTGCGGATCATGGCGCACCTGTCGGGCGACGCGGCGCTGATCGCCGCGTTCGAGTCGGGGCACGACTTCCACCAGGCCACCGCCTCGCGGGTGTTCGACATCCCGCCGGAGCAGGTCGGCGGCGAGTTGCGCGCCCGCATCAAGGCGATGAACTACGGCCTGGCGTACGGCCTGTCCGACTTCGGGCTGTCCGGCCAGCTCAACATCCCGGTCGCCGAGGCCCGCGCGCTCAAGAACGAGTACTTCGAGGAGTTCGGCGGCGTCCGCGACTACCTGGAGGCGATCGTCGCGCAGGCCCGCCACGACGGCTACACCGAGACCATCCTCGGCCGCCGTCGCTACCTGCCCGACCTCACCAGCGACAACCGGCAGCGCCGCGAGATGGCCGAGCGCATGGCGCTCAACGCCCCGATCCAGGGGTCGGCCGCCGACATCATCAAGGTCGCCATGCTGAACGTCCAGCGGGCCCTGCACGAGGGCGGGCTGCGCTCACGCATGCTGCTGCAGGTCCACGACGAACTCGTCTTCGAGGTGGCGCCGGGCGAGCTGGAGGTGCTGCGTGAGCTGGTCGTGTCCCAGATGTGCGCGGCGTACGAGCTGCGCGTCCCGCTGGACGTCTCGGTGGGCGTCGGCCGCACCTGGCAGGACGCCGGCCACTGACCCGCGCGGCCCGGGTCGCCACGGCCGGCCCGGGTCCCGGGGGCGGCGGCTCCACGGGCGGGCGCGCGACGCCGGCGGCGGGTCAGTCCGCCGGGGATGACAGGACGGGGGAGTGGCGGCCGCTGATCGTCTGGTTCAGAGCGGCGGTCTCCACCTCCAGCAGGCTCGTCTCGTGGCGCTCGGCCTCGTGCGCGGCGTGCCCGCCCCGCAGGCCGAACAGGCGTTTCGTCAGCAGGATGTACGCCACCGCCGCCAGGTTGATCATCAGGACGACGATCCTCAGCCAGGTGACCTTCTCGACGATCTCGTAGATCTCGATCGGGACGAACAGCGACGTCGCCACCACGGCGAAGTACTCGCCCCAGCGCTTCAGCAGCCACAGGCCGAAGCCCTCGGCCATCAGCAGCGCCCCGAACACCAGCAGGCCGGTGACGATCCACGTCAGCGTCCGGGTCTCGGCGGCCAGCACCGTGCGCAGCGTGTGCACCACGCCCGACTCCTCCAGGTTCCACCCGATCTTGTCGGCGAGCGGTTGCAGCAGCGGCAGGTCCTCGTTGAACGCCAGGTTGATGGCGTCGTGGTGGGCGCGGAAGCGCCAGACGCCGAACGCCGCCGCCAGCACGAGCAGCCCCTTGCCCCAGCGGAACACCGCCAGCACGCGCAGGATGGTCGCGTCGCGCAGCGCCTTGCCGCGCAGGACGATGGGGGCGTCGGCGGCCGGCCCCGAGCCGTGCGGCGCGCCCAGGGTGAAGTCGCCGCACCGCAGGCACCGCCACGCCTCCCCGAGCGCCGTCTCGGCCCTCAGACGCTCGCGAAGCGCCTCCTCGGCCGGGGCATAGGTTACGTGGCCGTGCCGGCCACAGGCGCGCAGACTCCAGTTCACGGTCAAATTTCAACACATGCTAGACGTGTACGCTGGCTCCAGACGAGGCCGAACGTGCTGTCCTGGCAGAAAAACGACCTGCCGCCGATCCTGGAGATAACTAGTGCGCCCCACGCCCGGCCTGACACCCGTCATCGCCATCGTGAACGTTGGCGTCGTGATCGTCGCCGCCGTGGTGCTGCTGCTGGTGTACCCCCTGGGAGGCGACGACGGCGACGCCCCGGCCACCGACCTCGCCGGGCCCGCCGCTTCGCCCGCCCCGTCCCCATCCCCGTCCGCCCCGCCGCCGGCGACCCCCGAGTCGGCGCGCCAAGCCCGGGCCAACGAGCTCGGCATGATCCCGGTGCTCATGTACCACCGCATCCTGAAGAAGCGGCTCGCCTCGATCGACCGCACACCCGACCAGTTGCGGCACGAGCTGGAGAGACTCGCCCGGAGCGGCTACGTGCCGATCACCGCGGCGGAGTTCGCCGAGGGCGCCATCGACGTCCCGGCGGGCGCGCACCCGGTGGTGCTCACCTTCGACGACGGCCACCCCTCGCACTTCGCCCTCGGCTCCGACGGCCGGCCCAAGCCGGGCACCGCCGTGCGGATCATCTTCGACGTCGCGGAGAAGTTCCCCGGCTTCCGGCCGGTGGCCACCTTCTGGATCAACAGGGACCCCTTCGGCCTGCGCGACCACGCGCGCCAGGCGGCGGCCGTCCAGTGGCTGGTGGCGCACGGCTTCGAGGTGGGCAACCACACCCACTCCCACCCCGATCTTCACCGGCTGACCGCCAAGAAGGTGAGCGAGGCGATCGTCCGCCAGCAGCGGCTGCTGGACTCCCTGGGAGCCCCCCGCACGCCGACCTTCGCCCTGCCCTACGGCAGTCGGCCGAAGAAGCGCTCGGGTGCGCGCGAGGGGAAGTGGGACGGCACGAAGTACGACTTCGACGCGGTCTTCCTCGCCGGGGCCCAACCCGCGATTTCGCCGTACGCGAAGGACTACGACCCCTATAACATCCCGAGAATCCAGTCCAACGGTAAAAAGGGGGAGTGCCGCAAGTGGTGCTCCGAGTACTGGCTCGGGTGGCTCGACAAGCATCCGGGCAGGCGTTACACCTCGGACGGCGATCTCACACATGTCTCCATGCCCCGTCGATTTCAGGGTAAGATCCAGGCAAAGCTCCGCGGGGTGGCGATCGCTTACTAGGGGTTGACGGGGTTGTGCGGGTGGGCGCCAGATTGACCACGCCCGCGTACTCTCATATGCTGATCGCTGCGCTGTGGGCTCGCGTGCCTCGGACGGAGCGGGCTCGCGCTCGGTCATGTCGACCACGGGTCATCCGACCATCCTCGGCTTGAACGATGAAGGGCCTGCCGCGCGTCCGCCACATCGACACCTGTCCGCGTTCGGAGCAATTCCACACATGACGAGCAGCACCGAGGCCACCTCGAACACCCCGCAGGTAGCGGTCAACGACATCGGTTCCGAGGAGGCCTTCCTCGCCGCGATCGACGAGACCATCAAGTACTTCAACGACGGCGACATCGTCGAAGGCACCGTCGTCAAGGTCGATCGAGACGAGGTCTTGCTCGACATCGGCTACAAGACCGAGGGCGTCATCCCCTCGCGTGAGCTCTCGATCAAGCACGATGTCGACCCGGCCGAGGTCGTCGAGGTCGGGGAACACGTCGAGGCGCTTGTTCTCCAGAAGGAGGACAAGGAAGGCCGTCTCATCCTGTCCAAGAAGCGCGCCCAGTACGAGCGCGCCTGGGGCACGATCGAGAAGATCAAGGACGAGGACGGCATCGTCACCGGCACGGTCATCGAGGTCGTCAAGGGTGGTCTCATCCTGGACATCGGCCTGCGCGGCTTCCTCCCGGCATCTCTGGTGGAGATGCGGCGGGTCCGCGACCTGCAGCCGTATGTCGGGCGCGAGCTCGAGGCGAAGATCATAGAGCTGGACAAGAACCGCAACAACGTGGTCTTGTCCCGCCGCGCCTGGCTGGAGCAGACCCAGTCCGAGGTCCGCCAGACCTTCCTCAACACCCTCCAGAAGGGGCAGGTCCGCAAGGGCGTCGTCTCTTCGATCGTCAACTTCGGCGCCTTCGTCGACCTCGGTGGTGTGGACGGTCTGGTCCACGTCTCCGAGCTCTCCTGGAAGCACATCGACCACCCCTCCGAGGTCGTCGAGGTCGGCCAGGAGGTCACCGTCGAGGTGCTCGACGTCGACATGGAGCGCGAGCGGGTCTCCCTGTCGCTCAAGGCGACGCAGGAGGACCCCTGGCAGCAGTTCGCCCGCACGCACCAGATCGGCCAGGTCGTCCCCGGCCGGGTCACCAAGCTGGTGCCGTTCGGTGCGTTCGTCCGCGTCGAGGAGGGCATCGAGGGCCTGGTCCACATCTCCGAGCTGGCCGAGCGCCACGTCGAGATCCCCGAGCAGGTCGTCCAGGTCGGCGACGAGATCTTCGTCAAGATCATCGACATCGACCTCGACCGCCGTCGCATCTCCCTGTCGCTGAAGCAGGCGAACGAGGGCGCGATCGGTGCCGACGTCGAGTTCGACCCCACGCTCTACGGCATGGCGGCGACGTACGACGATCAGGGCAACTACATCTACCCCGACGGCTTCGACCCCGAGACCGGCGAGTGGCTGGAAGGCTTCGAGAAGCAGCGCGAGGAGTGGGAGCGGCAGTACGCCGAGGCCCAGACCCGCTTCGAGGCCCACAAGTCGCAGGTCGAGAAGGCCCGTCAGGAAGAGGCTCAGGCGGCCGGCGCGTCCACCTACTCCGGTGAGACGGCTCCGGCGTCGAGCGGTGGCGGCTCGGCCCCGGCCGCGGGCGCCCTGGCATCCGACGAGGCCCTGGCGGCGCTCCGCGAGAAGCTCGCGGGCGGCCAGAGCTGACGCTCCGACAGCACCACGAGAAGGGCTCCACCGATCGATCCGGTGGGGCCCTTCCCCGTTTCCGCCCTAAAGTTGGGCGGGTGACGCGGATCGAGCGGGCCCTGCCCGAGGACGCCGGAGAGATCCTCACCCTCCAGCGCGCCGCCTATGTGACCGAGGCCCAGCTCTACGGCGACCCGTTCATCGCGCCGCTGGTGGAGTCGCTGGATCAGATGCGCTCGACGATCGGCTCCTCGACCGTCCTGAAGGCCCTCGGAGGAGCCCTCGGAGGCGACCGCATCGTCGGCGCGGTGCGCGGGCGGCTCGCCGACCGCACCGGCGTCATCGGGCGGCTGGTGGTCGCCCCCGACCACCAGGGCCGGGGCCTCGGGACGGCGCTGATGGGCGAGATCGAGCGCGAGCTCGGCGCGGAGGCCGAGGCGTTCGGCCTGTTCACCGGCCACCTCTCGGAGGGCAACCTGCGGCTGTACCGCCGCCTCGGCTACCGGGAGACGCGGCGCGAGCGCGTCCACGAGCACCTCACCCTGGTCCACATGAGGAAGCCCGCCTGACGGCACCTCGGGGAGGCCCCGGCCACCCGCGTTGGCTACCCTTCCGTGCATGCTGAAGATCGGGCTCACGGGCGGGATCGGATCGGGGAAGAGCGAGGTGTCCCGGCGCCTGGCCGGCCACGGCGCGGTGGTCATCGACGCCGACAAGATCGCGCGGGAGGTCGTCGAGCCGGGCACGAGCGGCCTGGCCCTCGTCGTCGAGGAGTTCGGCCCGGGTGTGCTGCGCGAGGACGGCACGCTCAACCGGGAGAAACTCGGCCAGATCGTGTTCCCCGACCCCGAGAAGCTCAAGCGGCTCAACGCGATCGTCCACCCGAGGGTGGGGGAGCGCATGGCCGAGCTGCAACGGCGGGCCCCGGCGGACGCCGTCGTGGTGTACGACGTGCCGCTGCTCGCCGAGAACGGCCTGGCGCCGATGTACGACCTGGTGATCGTGGTGGACGCCCCCGACGAGGTGCGCCTGGAGCGCCTGGTGTCGCTGCGCGGCATGGCGCGGGAGGACGCCCTGGCGCGGATCAGGGCCCAGGCCTCCCGGGAGGACCGGCTCAAGATCGCCGACATCGTCGTGGTGAACGAGGGCGGCCTCGGCGATCTGGACGCGCGCGTCGCCGAGGTGTGGGAGGACCTCCAGGCCCGCCGCGACCGCCCCGCCTGACGCCGGGCCGTACCGGACGGAGGCCGGACGGAGGCCCGACCGACACCAGATGGAGGCCGGACGGACGCCGGATGGGCTCACGGCTCGGGCGGGCTCACGGCTCGGACCGGGCTCGGGACTGCGGGCGGCCTTCGCGGCTCGATGAAGATCGGCGTCAGGTGGGGGAGTTCGGAGGGGATCCTGCGCGCCACCTCGCCCAGCGCGAACGTCTTGCCGCGCCCGAAGTCGCCGAGGAGCAGCACGAACCGGCCGTGGTCGGCCGCCAGCAGCCGCATCAGCTCGCCGGCGAGGTCGTCGCGCACCCCCGCCACCGCGCGGTCGACCTCGCGGAACCGCTGCGGGACGTACAGCGCCGGCGGGTAGCGGCGGTCGTCCGCTCTGCTCGGCGACGTGCTCGGACAGGTCGAGCAGCCCCTGGAACTCGGTGAAGCTGCGCAGGCGCACGCCGAGGCGCAGCGCGTCGTCGCGGACCTGCCGGGAGGGGGCCGGCCCTTGGTACACCAGCTCGGAGCCGTGCTCCAGCCCCGCCGCGTGGACGTGCCGCAGGAAGGACGTGACGTCCTCGCCGGTCAGCGGCCCGGCGTGGGCCCCGATGAGCTGCTGGCGGACGAAACCGTCCTCGGCGAGGGTGACGAGCAGGTGTGGCGGGTCGCCTTGCACCTTGCGGATGCGCGCCCGATCGCTGCGCGTCTCGCACACCTCGGCGATCCTGCCGAGCAGCGGGCCGGCGGGGTCGGCCTCGCGGGCGTGCTCGCCGCCGGTGTCCGGCGGGGCCTCCAGCGGGTCCAGCGCGGCCTGAGGGGCGGCGGCCGGAGGGAACGTCCCCCGGGCCGTGCGCCGGTCGTAGGAGAGCTCCTGGGGCGGGGAAAGGGTGGGACGGTCGCGCGCCCAGCGGCGAAGGCCCGCGGGACTTTCGGGTCCTCGACGGTGATGATGACGAAGTCCGCCGACAGGTCCCAGCGGACGTCATCGTGGACGACAGCCCGAGGTCGATGTCCAGCAGGCTGAACCGCTGGCGGTGCCAGCACGCCGCCAGGATCGTCGCGTGCCGAGGAAGGCGATGAACGCGGCCAGCAGGAGGGCGATGACGCCGTCGGCGTTCTTGCCCAGCCATGCCACGAACTTCCCCATGCGCCCCACAGCGCCCGCCCCGCCTCGACGATAGTCAGCCCCGCCGTCATGGTAACGACATGGTCAAAGTTGAACCAGCAGCGCATGGGATAGCCAGTGTTGACGGGTGTCCCGCCGCGCCGGGCGCGCCCGCGCGGGGGACCGGCCGGGACGGTCCGGCGAGCACCCCGGAAATGTCGGTGGCTCGGCGTAGGTTATGGAGGTGTGAGGCCGGTAACAGATTTGCAGCGCAGGGTGGCGCCCTTCGAGGTCGTCACCGACATGACCCCCTCCGGTGACCAGCCGACGGCCATCGCCGAGCTGGAGCGCCGCGTCAAGGGCGGAGAGAGGGACAACGTCCTGCTCGGCGCCACGGGCACCGGCAAGACGGCGACGGTGGCGTGGCTGATCGAGCGGCTGCAGCGGCCCGCCCTGGTGATGCAGCCCAACAAGACGCTCGCGGCCCAGTTCGCCAACGAGCTGCGCGAGATGCTGCCCAACAACGCGGTCGAATACTTCGTCTCCTACTACGACTACTACCAGCCGGAGGCGTACGTCCCGCAGACCGACACCTACATCGAGAAGGACTCCTCGATCAACGACGAGGTCGACCGGCTGCGCCACTCGGCGACCAACTCGCTGCTGACGCGCCGCGACACCGTCGTGGTCGCCTCGGTGTCGTGCATCTACGGCCTCGGCACGCCGCAGGAGTACGTCGACCGCATGGTCCGGCTCAAGGTCGGGCAGGAGGTCGAGCGCGACCGGCTGCTGCGCCGCCTGGTCGACATGCAGTACGCGCGCAACGACCTGTCGTTCACCCGCGGCACCTTCCGCGTGCGCGGTGACACGATCGAGGTCATCCCGCAGTACGAAGAGCTCGCCGTGCGCATCGAGATGTTCGGCGACGAGATCGAGAAGCTCTCCACGCTCCACCCCCTCACAGGCGAGGTCATCACCGAGGACCAGGAGCTGTACATCTTCCCGGCCTCCCACTACGTCGCCGGCCCCGAGCGCATGGAGCGCGCGATCCGCGACATCGAGACCGAACTCGCCGCCACGCTCGCCACCATGGAGAAGCAGGGCAAGCTGCTGGAGGCCCAGCGGCTGCGCATGCGCACCACCTACGACATCGAGATGATGCGCCAGGTCGGCACCTGCTCCGGTATCGAGAACTACTCGCGGCACATCGACGGCCGCGAGGCCGGCTCCGCGCCGAACACCCTGATCGACTACTTCCCCGAGGACTTCCTGCTCGTCCTCGACGAGTCCCACCAGACCGTGCCGCAGATCGGCGCGATGTACGAAGGCGACGCCTCACGCAAGCGCACCCTCGTCGACCACGGCTTCCGCCTGCCCTCGGCGATGGACAACCGGCCGCTCAAGTGGGAGGAGTTCCTCGGCCGCATCGGCCAGACCGTCTACCTGTCGGCGACGCCGGGGCCGTACGAGCTCGGCCGCAGCAAGGGCGAGGTCGTCGAGCAGGTCATCCGCCCGACCGGCCTGGTCGACCCCGAGGTCGTCGTCAAGCAGACCAAGGGCCAGATCGACGACCTGGTCCACGAGATCCGCGAGCGCGCCGACAGGGACGAGCGCGTCCTGGTCACCACCCTCACCAAGAAGATGGCCGAAGATCTCACCGACTACCTGCTGGAGCTCGGCATCCGCGTCCGCTACCTCCACAGCGAGGTCGACACGCTGCGCCGCATCGAGCTGCTCCGCGAGCTGCGCATGGGCGAGTTCGACGTCCTGGTGGGCATCAACCTGCTCCGCGAGGGCCTCGACCTGCCCGAGGTCTCCCTGGTCGCCATCCTCGACGCCGACAAGGAAGGCTTCCTGCGCAGCGAGACCTCGCTGATCCAGACGATCGGACGCGCCGCCCGCAACGTCTCGGGCCAGGTCCACATGTACGCCGACCGCGTCACCCCGTCCATGGAGCGCGCGATCGACGAGACCAACCGGCGCAGGGCCAAGCAGATCGCCTACAACGAGGCCAACGGGATCGATCCCAAGCCGCTGCGCAAGAAGATCGCCGACATCCTCGACTCGCTCGCCCGCGAGGACGTCGACACCGACCGCCTGCTCGGCGCGGGCCGCCAGCAGAGCCGCGGCAAGGCCCCCGTCGCCGGCATGGCCCCCGCCCGCCAGGTCGGCCAGCACGCCAAGACCATCGCGGGCGAGATGCCCCGTGCCCAGCTCGAGTCCCTGGTCCAGTCCCTGACCGAACAGATGCACACGGCCGCCGCCGACCTGCAGTTCGAGGTGGCCGCCCGCCTCCGCGACGAGATCAAGGAACTGAAGCGCGAACTCAGAGACATGCGCGAAGCCGGCGTCCACTGAAATCCACCAAGCCCGGCTCCGGCCAGCGAGCACTCGCCTTAGAAAGCGAGGGCTCACTGGTTCGAGCCCAGGACCGCCCAGCAGCCTTCCACGGGTCGCAGGCGCTCCTGTCCGCCGAGATCTCTCAACGGCAGATCGCCGGGCTCTGCTTCGCCCTGCGCCGTGCCCTGGCCGAGTGAGGCCGTCACGGCCGCCCAGGTCGGCCACACCCGAGGCATGGCCGCGGGCTATCAAGATCGCTGACACATGGGGGCTCGGTCTCAGTGGCCCAGGGCCACCTTCAGCAGGGCGATCGCGGCGGCCACCGCGGCCAGCGCCAGTCCGGCAAGGAGCGTGCGCATCGAGGCGCGGTCAGAGCGCAGTCTCTCCACGACGAGCCCGATGAGAGCCAGGCGCAGCAGCAGGTAGACGTCGGAGGTGCCGATCGCCGCCATACCGGGCAGCCAGTGCGCCCAGGCGGCGGCCATGAGCAGGCACGGGACGACGGCCGTCGTCGCGATCGGCCCCGCGTCGCGCAGCTCGTGCCGTATCATGGCGCGCGTGAGCCCCTCGTCGGTGCGGGCGTTGTGGCCGATCAGTTCGGCGAACACGTGCGCAAGGAACGTCGAGACCGCCACCCCGGACACCACCTGCAGCGCGTGGCCATGCGCCGCGTCCTTCGCCGTCATCGGCACGATGGCGGCGAAGAGGATGATGTTGCCGTACACGTAAGCGGAGACCCGGGCCGCCGCCTGCTCACGCGTCAGCGTCCTGCTCGCGCGGTAGTGGACAATACGCTCGCGCAGGCCGCGGGTGTCTGGACTACTCACCGAGCCACCCTAAGGGGTTATTTCCGGATTTCCACGGAGATCGGCAGTGATGCGGCCATTCGCATGGGATGGTGGGCATGCGGTTGAGGTTGCGGCGGTTTCAGGGGTGGGTCGGCGCGTCGGAGTGCCGGGTGGTGCGGCCCTGGGCGCCGCTGCGGCATACCGCGCTTGCGGATCCGGCCGGGTACGGCTGGCTGGTCGGTGACCACGACGGGCTGTCGCGTCTGGCTGTCCGTGGCGAGTACCCCGTTCAGGCAGGTCGGGGGAGTGATTTCGCCGGGCCTGTCACAGGCCGGAGGGCCGTCCTGTCTTAGCCGGCGGCCGAGGGCGGCCAAGCGCCCCGGCGGGCGGGAAGGCTCATCATGAAGATCGTGACAGTCGGCGGGACCGGCCTGATCGGGTCGAAGCTCGTGGCGAAGCCGACAGAGCAGGGTCACGAGGTCCACGTCCCGGGTGTCGGCGAAGGGCACGGCCGCGGTGGCGCTCTGCCGGATCCGCAGCGGCGATCGGCCGCGAGCTACGGGTAGGCGGGGGTGCTGGTTGCAGATTTTCTTAATTCTCTATAATCGCAACCACGGTGGACGTGTCGGTGAGGAGGCGATGCCGGGTGGGACGTGGTCGTGCCAAGGCCAAGCAGGTGAAGGTCGCCCGTGCGTTGAAGTACAGCGGTGGCGGTGATCTGGAAGCGCTGCGGCGGGAGCTGGGCGTCGATGCGATGCCCGCCGCACACGCGGAGCCGGACGATGGCGTGAGCGAAGCGGACGCGGACCTGGGCCCCGACCGGAAAGGGAAGGCGGGCGCATGAGTGCCTTCGAGGAGAGCCTCCGGCAGCGGCTGGCGGCGGCGCGCCGGGCATCGGCCGCGGCGGAACGGGACGGCGATGACTTCGGCGTGCGGACGCATGCCGCGGAGGTGGAGGAACTGGAACGGCTGGCCGCCGCCCATGGTGTCGTCTTGGCACCTGAACCGGCGGCCGAGCCCGCCGGCGAGAACGTCGAGGGCGTCGAGGGCGGGGCCGTGTGATGCCGGTCCCGCTCTACCAGGCCAAGGCCGAGCTGTTCAAAACGCTCGGCCATCCGCTGCGCATCCGGGTGCTGGAACTGCTGTGTGAGGGACCGAAGCAGGTCCGGGAGCTGCTGGCCGCGATCGACGTGGAGGCGCCGAATCTGTCACAGCAGCTGGCGGTGCTGCGACGGGCGGGCCTGGTCACCGCTCGGCGGGACGGGACGACCGTCGTCTACGAGCTGGCCGGGGCGGACGTGTCGGAGATGATGCGGGCGGCCCGCCGGATCCTCACCGAGTTGCTGGCCGACCAGCATGAACTGCTCGCCGAGCTGGAGCAGGCGACGTGAGGCCGCGGGAAGTCGTGCGGCGGCTGCCGGACCTGCTGCCTGGACGGTCGGATTGGACCGCCGCGCGCCGCTCACCGGGCCGGGACCTGGTGGCGGGGCTGATCGTCGCGGTGGTGGCGTTGCCGCTGGCGCTGGCGTTCGGGGTCTCCTCCGGGCTCGGCGCGCAGGCCGGCTTGGTGACCGCCATCGTCGCCGGCGCGCTCGCGGCCATCTTCGGTGGCAGCAACCTGCAGGTGTCCGGCCCGACCGGTGCGATGACCGTCGTACTCGTCCCGATCGTGCACACCTACGGCACCGACGGCGTGCTGATGGTCGGGCTGCTGGCCGGGCTGCTGTTACTGGCCTTGGCCGCGCTGCGGGTGGGGCGCTTCGCCCAGCTCCTGCCGACCTCGGTGATCGAGGGGTTCACGGCCGGAATCGCCGTGGTCATCGCGCTGCAGCAGGTCCCCGCCGCGCTCGGCGTGGCGGCCGGAGGCGGTGAGAAGGTGTGGCAGGTCGCGGCCTCGGCCTTCGCGCGCTTCGCGGCCGATCCGACGCCGGTCGCGCCCGTCATGGCGTTGTCGGTGGCCGCTTTGATGCTGGTCGGCGCCCGGCTGCGCCCGGGTGTGCCGTTCTCTCTGCTCGGGGTCGCCGCCGCGACGCTGGGCGCTCAGGTGTTCTCGCTCGACGTCGCCCGGATCGGGACGCTGCCGGCCGGGCTGCCCGCCCCCTCGCTCGGTTTCCTCGATCCCGGCATGGTGGGAACGCTTCTGCCGTCCGCGCTGGCGGTGGCCGCGCTGGCGGCGCTGGAGAGCCTGTTGTGCGCCACCGTCGCCGACGGCATGAGCGTCGGCGAGAAACACGACCCCGACCGGGAACTGTTCGGGCAGGGCATCGCCAACCTCGCCACGCCCATCCTGGGCGGCGTGCCGGCGACCGCCGCGATCGCCCGAACCGCGGTGAACGTGCGCGCCGGGGCCCGGTCCCGGCTGGCCGCGCTCACCCACGCCGCCGTCCTCGCCGGCATCGTGCTCGCCGCCGGCCCCCTGGTCGGCCGGATCCCGCTCGCGGCACTCGCCGGGGTGCTGCTGGCCACCACCGTCCGCATGATCGAGGTCGGCTCGTTGCGCGCGCTGGCCCGCGCGACGCGCGGCGACGCCGTAGTGCTCGCCTTGACCTTCATCGTGACCGTCGTTTTCGACCTCATCACCGCGGTGGCCACCGGTCTCGGCCTGGCCGTGGTGCTCGCGCTCCGCGCGGTCGCCCGGACATCCCGGCTCGAGCAGGTCCCGCTCGAGGCCGGTGACCACAGCGCGGAGGAACAGCGGCTGCTGAGCGAGCACATCGTCGCCTACCGGTTCGACGGGCCGCTGTTCTTCGCCGCCGCCCACCGCTTCCTGCTGGAGCTCTCCGAAGTCGCCGACGTCCGCGTGGTCATCTTGCGGATGTCACGGATCACCACCTTGGACGCCACCGGCGCCCAGATCCTCGGCGACGCCATCACCCGCATGGAACGCCGTGGCATCACCGTCCTGATCTCCGGCATCAAACCCGGGCACACCCAGGTGCTGGCCGCTCTCGGCATCGCCGACCACCTTCACCGCGACGGTCTGGTCTTCCCCGACACTCCCACCGCCATCACCCACGCCCGCACCCTCCTGCACCACCACGGATTGCTCCCCGCCTCCACCCCGGGAACCGATCGGACGGCCGTCAAGGCCGATCTCGGCCCGTAGGCGAGGCCACCCGCGGCACTCAGTCCGGTCCAGGGGGTCAACAGGGCGTCCCCCGGACGGTGTAGGCCAGGACGAGGGCGAGGTCGTACGGCCCCCAGATGGCGACCAGGATGAGCAGCGCGATCCCCACCGGCATGGCCGGCCACAAGGGCCACCGCGGCCGGCACGGCCACCAGAGGGCTGGTCTGCGCTCCCTCGCTGACCGCTCCAGCGGCAATCCGGCGTAGGCGGCGAAGCCCGCGAGCTGCGGCCGAAGACCTTCCGGCCACGGGCACGCTTGCCGCGCCATTCTTGCTTAGGTTAGGCTCAGCTAACTTCTACGGCACCGTAGTCGGAGTCGTGGCCAGGTTCCTCTTCTTTACTTTTATCAGGAGATCAGAAATGCGCAGGATTGGCCGGGCTCTGCTGGTCGCACTCGCCGCAACGCTCGGCGTGGCGGGCTGCGGAGGAACGGACGGCTCCAGCACGGCGAGTGCGCCCGCCTCCCCGGAGAAGGCCACGATCACGCTCTACAACGCCCAGCATGAGGACCTGATGAAGCTCATGGTGGACGCGTTCACCAAGGAGAGCGGGATCAAGGTGGACATGCGGTCCGGGGAGGACCCCGACATGGCCAACCAGATCGTCCAGGAGGGCTCGGCGTCCCCGGCCGACGTCTTCGTCACCGAGAACTCGCCGGCGATGACGCTGGTCGCGAGCAAGGGCGGCTTCGCCAAGGTCGACCCGGCGACGCTGGCGCAGGTCGGCAAGCAGTACGCCCCCTCGACCGGCGACTGGGTCGGGTTCGCGGCACGCTCGACGGTGTTCGCCTACAACTCCCAGCAGCTCAAGCAGGACGAGCTGCCCGCGTCGATCATGGATCTGGCCGATCCGAAGTGGAAGGGCAGGTTCGGCGTCGCCGCGGGCGGCGCGGACTTCCAGGCCATCGTCAGCGCCGTCCTCGCGGTCAAGGGCGAGGCCGCGACCGCCGAGTGGCTCAAGGGACTGAAGGCGAACGCGAAGATCTACCAGGGCAACGGGGCGGCGATGCGGGCCGTCAACGCCGGTGAGATCCAGGCGGCCGTGATCTACCACTACTACTGGTACCAGGACCGCGCCGAGGCCGGCACCAACAGCAAGAACGTCGAGCTGCACTTCTTCCCGGCCAAGGACGCCGGGGCGTTCGTGGGCGTCTCCGGCGCGGGCGTGCTCAAGTCCAGCAAGCACCCGGCCGAGGCGCAGGCCCTGGTGAAGTTCCTCACCGGCAAGAACGGCCAGCAGGTGCTGGCGGACAGCGACGCGCTGGAGTACTCGATCTCCCCCGAGGTGCCCACCAACCCCAAGCTCAAGCCGCTCGGCGAGCTCAGCCCGCCCGACATCGAGCTGTCCACGCTCAACGGGCCCAAGGTGATCGAGCTGATGCAGCAGGCGGGCCTGCTCTGACCCGCACCGCCCTACGCGGGATCGCACGACGGAGGGTACGCCACGACGGGCCGTACCCTCCGCTCCTGCCCGCCCCGTGCGCCTGGCGGCGTATGTCATCGTTCTGGGCTTAGCCGACCAATTGGTCGTGGCGGCCTCATACCCGGCGATGCGGCATGCCCGAGCCGGAGGCCCTCACCCTCTCCAGGCGGACGGCCGAACGGGTGGTGAGCCTCGGGAACGCCCTTGGAACTTCCAACGCGATGAGGTGAGGGTCCGCGCAGTACGTCGGGAGGCCGGTGAGCAGGAACGTCCGCCGGCCGCCCGGACCCCGACCGGCGAGGTGCCCGGGGGCACCTCGCCGGTGTGACCATCGACGCCGGCTCAGGTCAGGACGGTCTCGCCGATCCAGCCGTCCGGCCCGCATCCCGGCGGGATGACGAAGACGGCCGAGCCGATCGGCGTCGCCCAGGCGTTGAGCAGGTCGGCCTCGGCCAGGCGGCGCTGGATCGGGACGAACTGGCGGGCGACGTCGGCCTGAAAAGACGCGAACACCAGCCCGGAGTCCGCCACGCCGTCCCGGGTGACGCCCTCGTCGTAGTTGTAGACACGGCGCAGGATGCGTACGGCCGGATCCTCGGGACGGGCGCGGCGGATGTGGGCGTACTCCGAGATGACGGGGAATCCCGCTGGGCTGAGCCGCGTGAAGTCCGGTTCGTCGTGTTCGAGCCGCCCGGTCAGCGGAGCGCCGTCGGCGAGCTTGCGGCCGATGGTGAACTCCTTGGCGACGGTGTCGGCCTCGTCCCACTTCTCGAGGTTCGTACGGATCCGCCGGAGGACGAGGGTGGTGCCGCCGTCCGGTGCCCACACGATTCTCTCGAACTCCGGTGTGCCGGGGACCGGGTTGCCCGTCCCGTCGAGCTGGCCCATCACGTTGCGCTGGGTCAGGCCCGGCTTCTGGGAGTGCGCCGCCTGGCGGAAACCCCGCTGGGTCCAGCGGACCGTCGCGAACGAGCGGGCGTCCTTGACGATCATCCGCAGGGTGTGCGCGACGGTCAGCGGATCGTCCGCGCAGATCTGGACGAGCAGGTCGCCGCCGCTCCACCGGGGTTCCAGCCGGTCGACGACGAACGTCGGCAAGGTGGCGGGCTTTCCATCCACTTTCGCCGCCCCGTACAGGCCGGGGCCGAAGCCGAAGGTGACGGTCAGCCGCGCGGGCAGCAGCGCCAGGTGCGGCTCGGTGTCCGCCAGCGCCGGTCGGCCCTGGGTGAGCCGCCGGGCGTCGTCGGTGAGCAGCCGCAACAGCCGCGAGATCCCGTCCCGGTCCACTCCCTTCCGCAGGTCGAACCCGGCGAAGACGGCGTGCGCCTGGGGCAGGGTGGAGATCCCGGCCTGCCGAGGGCCGTGGAACGGCTCGGTGGCGGTGCCGTCGGTGACAGGGGTGCCCTCGGCGGCGTGCGCCCTGGACGTGGTGCCTGCGGCGACCGCGCCCGCCGCCATCGCGGCACCTCCGGTGAACAGGCGACGTCGCGTCAGCGCGGCCGTGGGGGTGATCCGGGCCGGTTGGTCAGCCATTGCCGCCGCCCATGTCCATGCCGCCCTGGTAGTCCTCGTTCCCGCCGGCGAAGTCCTTGCCGATGGCGGTGAAGGCGAAGGTGCCGCCGTCGGCGAGGGTGAGGGTGAAGGGGATCTCCGCGCCCGGCTTCACCTCTTCTGCGACGTCCATGAGCATGATGTGGTCGCCGCCGGGCTCCAGGACGTGGGTGCCGTGCGCGGGGATGACGAACCCGCCCTTCTTCGGCTGCATGACCATCTTGCCTTTGGACTCGACGACCTCGTGCAGTTCGATCTTGGGGGAGAGTGGCGTCGCGCCGGAGAGGACCGTGATGTCGGCGCCGGTGTTGTTGACGATGGTGCCGAACGCGGCGCTCATCCCCTTCTTGGCGGTCTTCACCCAGGGATCGGTGATGCTGAGCGCCGCGGTCGCCGAAGGGGAGGGGGCCGGTGTCGAGGAGGCGGCCACGGCGGGCGTCGTCGTCTCTGGGGAGGCGGTCTGGTCGGTTCCGCAGGCGGCGAGGACCACCAGACCGGCGATGACGACGATGGCACGGGAGAACATGAAAGGCCTTTCTGGTGCTGTGACACGATGTCGGGCCGGCGCGCACGCCGACGGCACCCCGCGGGCAGGCGGGGTGAGAGGAATCGTGAGTACCGCGCCGGAGCAGGCCGGAACAGGAAAGATCGGTAGGATCTCGCCGGATCTGGCAGGCTCAGGCGGAAGCGGTACGGACAGCGCCAGGCGGGCCGCGCCGGCCCATCTCATGGCCGAGCAGAACCGAGCGCACGACGATGCGCCGCTCGACTGGACGGACGACGACCGCGCTGTGGACGGGGTCGGGCGGAGCCGCGAACACGACGAGCAGCCGGACGGCGAGCCGCCGCAGCAGCGCCCACAGGACCGCCTCGCCGCGGGACAGCCACAGGGCCGTGAGCGCGACGGCCCATCCGTGCATGAGCAGCATGCCGAAGCCGGGCATCAACCCCGAGTGGGCATGGCCGTGATCGGGGGACAGGACGGGTTCGACGGTGTGCGCCAGGGAGAACAGGACGTGCAGCGCCGCCTGTGTCACGGCCAACGCTGAGATGATCACGACCTGCGTCCGCTCACGCCCGGCGAGGAACCATGCGGGCAGGAAGGACGTCCCCCAGGCGGCGAGCATCGCGAGCCCCGAGACGGATCCCCCCGCGAACCTGTGCGCGCCGATGCCGAGCATGATCGAGACCATCGCGAAGACGGCCGCCCTGAGGGCGCGAAGCGGGATCATGGCTGACATGGCGCCGCAATCATCCCATGCGACGACACCGCCCCCGATTCCGGTGTGCGCCGACCGTGAAGTCCGCGCGGGCCGACAGATGGCCGAGGCGGACGTTCGACGAGATCGGCCCCGCGCCCGCGTACCGCGCGGCCTGAACGCCACACGTGGTGACCGCGCGCGGGCGCGTTCGTCGCTACAACGCGCGAAGCGCAGGGTCAGCCGGTCGGTTTGCGTAGGTCGAGGTCGATGTCCACTACGAAGCCGATGTCGGTGCGCAGGTGACCGCGGTGGATGCCTGTGGGGACGTACGCCCTGATGGCGGGGTCCAGCTCATAGGCGTAGGCCACGGCGTCGCGACCGTCCAGTTCGATGCGCCAGAAGAACTTGATACCGGCGTTCGCGTACTTGATCGGCTTGGCGCTTCGATCGCGTTCCTCGGAGTCGGGGGTGACCACCTCAACGACAAGGTGCACTTCGTCCGGAGAGTAGGAGGTCCGGGAAAGGTCGCGCAGGCGTCGCTCTTCACCAGCAGCACGTCGGGTGTGGGCCGCTGTCTCGGTCCGAGGGTCACCGACATTCCTCCGATGGCCACCAGGCCTTCGGGAGGCCGGATACCCGACCCTCTGTCGAGGAGAAGGCTGGTCAGGGCCATGTGGAACAGCGGCTGAGGAGGGCTCAGGACGAGGGATCCGTCGATGAGCTCGACGTGGCGCGGAGCGTCCGGGGGGAGCCGGTCGAGCATTTCGGCGGTCCATCCGTTCTGTGGTCCGGGATAGAACCACTCGGGAAACGTCAAGGTCATCCGCCGGAACCGTCGTCGTTCATCGCACCATCGCTACGCACGGGAGTCATCATGGCACGTTCCGCGCCCATGCGGGGTTCTGGATGCCGGAGGTCAGGAAGGTTGGGATATGCCCCTGAGGCGTTGGGCGGCCCTGCGGGCTTTGCGGCGGCGGAGGGCTCGGATGGCGAAGAAGGCGGGGATCGCCAGGAGGATCAGGGCGACGATCACCAGGGCGGGGAAGAAGACGGCGACCAGGCTCATACCGAGGGAGCCGGCGTCCTCCATCGTGCTGACGACGGGGGCGCCCACTCCGGCGGTCGAGACGTTCACCACGGGGCGGGCCGAGGCCTTCATGATGTGGACGGCGAGGGCCACGCCGATGCCGATCACCCAGCTCACCCAGGGGTTCTGCGTCATCCAGGCCGAGTGGTCGATTTGCGAGGTGGCCTGCGTGGCGCTGAAGACGACGCCGCCCGCGGCGGGGCGCACGGCCGTCTGGATCATGTCGTTGACGTGGTCCACGACGGGCACCTTGTCGAGCACGACCTCGGCCAGCAGCAGGACGGCGATCACCGCGAGCACCCAGCCGTTGGTGAGCCACGCGTAGTCGTGCGGCAGGCGCACCGCGTCGGTGAAGTTGGCCAGCAGGCCGACCACGAGCAGCGGGATGTACGCGTTGAGCCCCGCCGCCGTCGACAGACCGAGGCCGGTCAGCGCCGCCAGCATTCGCACCCTCCACCAGACGTGATCTCCGACAAGGGAAAGAACGAAGGATCAGATGCCCCACGTTCCCACGATCAACCGCGCAGGCCCGCAAGGCGGTCGTCCATGGGAAGAAGGGCCCGGAACGGGGAGGGCTGACAGGGGCAGGCTCCTCCGAAGCGTGGACCGGTCCTTCCGCACTTCAGAGAGGTGCCGGGTGAAGTGTTGAGCTCTAAGGTGCGGGTGCGCAGGTGAGGACTCGGGAGGTTCTGTCGCTGTTTCGGGACGTGGGGGTGCGGGTGGGGTCAGGCGCCGGGGCGGAGGGCTCTGAGGGGGCCGGGGTCGGTCTTCAGCGGGGGGCGCCAGCCCATGTCGGGGGTGTGGCGGCGGACGATCTTGGCGGGGACGCCCGCGATGACGCAGTGGTCGGGGAACTCGCTGTTCACGACGGCGCCGGCCGCGACCACCGACTGCCGTCCGATGCGCGTGCCGGGCAGGATGATGGCGCCGGTGCCGAGCCATGAGCCGGCCCCGATGGCCACCGGCTTGTTTCGTGGCCACTGCCGTCCGATGGGCGTGTCGGGGTCGTCGTAGACGTGGTTCTGATCGGTGATGTAGACGTACGGGCCGGCGAAGACGTCGTCGCCGATGTCGATGGAGTGGTGGCCGACGATGTGGCTGCCCCGCCCGATCGAGCAGCCGCCGCCGATGCGGACGATCGAGTCCGGGCCGAGGTCGACGCCCGGACCCATGCCCGCCGAGATGGAGACGCGCTCGCCGATCAGCGTGTGGTCGCCGATCTCGATCCACGCCTCGCCGAAGATCGCCCCGGGGGGAAAGGAGATGCACGCGCCCTCGCCGAGCCGGCGGAACCGATACCCGGCGGGGGTGCTGGGGGTGATCGTGCCGGAGACCCGTACGGCGGCCCACGCGCGGTGGACGAGACCGCCGAAGATCCGGCGTACAGCATCACGGGGTGACATAACCGGAAAAGTTACCGCTTGGTTAGCATGCTGGGAACGGACGCCCGGGTGATGTTCGGGCACTTCGCAAGCGCGCTTTGATATTCTGAGAGCCCGTGGACACGCGGTCGCCCGTCGGACGGCCACGCCTACAACGGACCCACGGGAGAACCTCCTTGCGCAGCGCCGCAAACACCAAGCATCTGTTCGTCACGGGAGGCGTCGCCTCCAGTCTCGGCAAAGGGCTCACGGCCTCGAGTCTGGGGCGTCTGCTGAAGCTTCGCGGCCTGCGGGTCACCATGCAGAAGCTGGATCCCTACCTCAACGTCGACCCCGGAACGATGAACCCGTTCCAGCACGGTGAGGTGTTCGTCACAGACGACGGCGCCGAGACCGACCTCGACGTAGGCCACTACGAGCGATTCCTCGACACCGAGCTGCACGGCTCGGCCAACGTCACCACCGGCCAGGTGTACTCGAACGTCATCGCCAAGGAGCGCCGCGGCGAGTACCTCGGCGACACCGTCCAGGTGATCCCCCACATCACCAACGAGATCAAGGACCGTATCCGCGGCATGGCCGGCCCCGACGTCGACGTGGTGATCACCGAGGTCGGCGGCACCGTCGGCGACATCGAGTCGCTGCCGTTCCTGGAGGCCGTGCGCCAGGTCCGCCACGAGGTCGGCCGCGACAACGTCTTCTTCCTGCACGTCTCGCTCCTGCCGTACATCGGGCCGAGCGGCGAGCTGAAGACCAAGCCCACCCAGCACTCCGTCGCGGCGCTGCGCAGCATCGGCATCCAGCCCGACGCGATCGTCTGCCGCTCCGACCGTCCCATCACCACCTCGCTCAAGCGCAAGATCAGCCTGATGTGCGACGTGGACGAGGACGCGGTGGTGTCGGCCGTGGACGCGCCGAGCATCTACGACATCCCCAAGGTGCTCCACTCCGAGGGCCTGGACGCCTATGTCATCCGCCGTCTCGGCCTGCCCTTCCGCGACGTCGACTGGCACGAGTGGGACCAGCTCCTGCGCCGGGTCCACCGCCCGGCCAAGGAGGTCACGGTCGCGCTGGTCGGCAAGTACATCGACCTGCCGGACGCTTACCTGTCGGTGACCGAGGCGCTGCGGGCGGGCGGGTTCGCGTGCGACGCGCGGGTCAACATCCGCTGGGTCCAGAGCGACGACTGCGAGACCCCCGAGGGCGCCGCGCGCGAGCTGGACGGCGTGGACGGGGTGCTGATCCCCGGAGGGTTCGGCGTGCGCGGCATCGAGGGCAAGGTCGGGGCGATCCGGCACGCCCGCGAGCGGCTGATCCCGCTGCTCGGCCTGTGTCTGGGCATGCAGTGCATGGTCATCGAGGCGGCCCGCAACCTCGCGGGCATCGAGGGCGCCAACAGCGCCGAGTTCGACCCGGAGACCCCGCACCCGGTGATCTCCACGATGGCCGACCAGCAGGACGTCGTCGCCGGTGAGCGTGACATGGGCGGCACCATGCGGCTCGGCCTGTACCCGGCCAGGCTGGCGGAGGGGTCGATCGTCCGCGGCCTGTACGGCACGGCCGTCGCCGACGAGCGCCACCGGCACCGCTACGAGGTCGGCAACGCCTACCGGGAGCCGTTGGAGCGGGTCGGGATGGTCTTCTCGGGGCTGTCGCCCGACGGCCGCCTGGTCGAGTACGCCGAGCTGGACGCGGAGACGCACCCGTTCTTCGTGGGCACCCAGGCGCACCCGGAGTTCCGCTCGCGCCCGACCCGCCCGCACCCGCTGTTCCGCGGCCTGATCGAGGCGGCTTTGACGTACGCCGACGTGCGCGAGAGGGTCACCAAGGTCGGCCGTACGGCGTGAGCGGCGGCCACGCCCCGGCGGGAAACCGGGGCACCATCGACGGCGGAACTCGATCATGGGGGATGGCAGCGTGAGCGCAGTGGACGGCGAGACCTCGCGACCCACCGCCGAGGACGTCCGGGACGTCCCGGCGTCGTGGGAGGTCGTCGAGGGCACGGAGCACTTCAGGGCACGGGTGATCACCGTGCGCACCGACCGGGTGCGCATGCCCGGAGACCAGATCGCCGACCGCGACTACATCGTGCACCCCGGCTCGGTGGCCGTGGTCGCCCTGGACGAGCAGGACCGGGTGCTGCTGCTGCGGCAGTACCGCCACCCCGCCCGGCGGCTGCTGTGGGAGCTGCCGGCGGGCATCCGCGACGTCCAGGGCGAGCCGCTGGTCGACTGCGCCGCCCGGGAGCTGGCCGAGGAGGCCGGCTACCGCGCCAAGAACTGGCACACCCTGATCGACATCTACACCTCGCCCGGTTGCAGCGACGAGCGCATCCGCGTCTTCCTCGCCCGTGACCTGGAGGAGATCCCCGAGGAGGAGAACGGGTTCGTCCGCATGCACGAGGAGGTCGACATGCCGGTCGTCTGGGTGCCGCTGGCGGACGCGGTCCACCGGGCACTGACCGGAATGATCCACAACGCACCGGCCGTCGCGGGTATTCTCGCCGCGTACGCCGCTTTGCCGGACGGCTTCGCCTCCTTGCGTCCCGCCGACGCCGAGGAGGCCTGACAGGAGGTTCCGTCCTGCGCTCCCACGCCGACCCCGAGGCCGTGATCGCCGGTTACCTCGCCCACCTCGCGGCCGAGCGGGGGCTGGCGGTCAACACGCTGGCCTCCTATCGGCGTGACCTGCGGCGCTATCGGGACCACCTGCGGTCGCGCGCCCGCGCGTCCGTCTCCGAGGTGGACGAGGCGGACGTGCTGGCCTTCCTGACCGCACTGCGGGAGGGCGACGGCGACCACTCCGCCCTCGGGGCCGGCTCGGCCGCCAGGGCCGTCTCCGCGGTGCGCGGCCTGCACCGCTTCGCCCTGCGCGAGGGGTTCGCGGCCCACGACCCCGCGCGGGGCGTGCATCCGCCGAGCAGGCTGCGCCACCTGCCGAAGGCGATCGGCGTGGCCGAGGTCGAGCGGCTGATCGCGGCCGCAGGGCCGGACGACGGTCCGCTGGCCCACCGCAACCGCGCCCTGCTGGAGGTGTTGTACGGCACGGGCGCGCGGATCTCCGAGGCCGTCGGGCTGGCGGTGGACGATGTCGAGGCCGGGGTCGGGGGCGAGGTCGAGGGCGGCCAGGTGTGGCTGCGCGGCAAGGGCGGCCGGGCGCGGGTCGTCCCGCTCGGCAGGTTCGCGGGGGAGGCCCTGCGCGCCTACCTGCACCGGGGCCGCCCGCTGCTCTGCCCGCGCGGGCGCGACACCCCGGCGCTGTTCCTGAACGCCCGGGGCGGCCGCCTCACCCGCCAGGGGGCCTGGGAGGTCCTGCGGTCGGCGGCGGAGCGCGCCGGACTCGACGGCGTGTCCCCGCATATGTTGCGTCATTCGTTCGCAACTCACCTCCTTGACGGAGGAGCGGACGTTAGGGTTGTCCAGGAACTGCTCGGCCACGCCTCGGTGACGACCACCCAGGTCTACACCCTGGTCGGGGTCGACAGGCTTCGAGAGGCGTACGCGGCGGCCCGTCCAGGGGCTCGGCAGCCAACTTCATAGCTCTAGGGCGCGTCGCCTTGCCGCATACGTGCCGACCCCATAGTGTCCGTCCGGACGGTCCGGTTCGGGGCCGTCAGGGAGGTTCAACTGGTGACGACCACAGACGCTTCAATCCGGGGGATCGCCGCCCCTGCCGTCCCCGACGGCTCCTGGGGCGACACCAGGAACGAGGGGCTCCTCGGTCCCACCGGGCGTCCGCGTCCCGTCTTCCCGGAGCCGGTCCCGCCGACCACGCACGGTCCCGCGCGGGTCGTGGCGATGGTCAACCAGAAGGGCGGGGTCGGCAAGACCACCACGACGATCAACCTCGGCGCCTCGCTCGCCGAGTGCGGCCAGCGCGTGCTGCTCGTCGACTTCGACCCCCAGGGCGCCCTGTCGGTCGGGCTGGGCATCGACCCGCGCCCGCTGGAGGCCACGGTCTACGACCTGATCATGGAGGAGCCCGACGTCACCGCCGAGGACGTCCTCCTGGCGACCAGCGTCGAGGGCATGGATCTCCTGCCGAGCAACATCTTCCTGTCCGGCGCCGAGATCCGGCTCGTCAACGAGGTCGCCCGCGAGTACGCGCTGGGCCGGGCCCTGGAGCCGCTGATCCCGCACTACGACATCTGCCTCATCGACTGCCAGCCGTCGCTCGGCCTGCTCGCGGTGAACGCGCTGACCTGCGCCCACAGCGTGATGGTGCCGCTGGAGTGCGAGTTCTTCGCGCTGCGCGGCGTCGCCCTGCTGATGGAGTCGATCACCAAGGTCCAGGAGCGCCTCAACAAGGACCTGGAGATCGACGGCATCCTGGCCACGATGTACGACCCGCGCACGCTGCACGCGCGTGAGGTGCTGCAGACGATTATGCAGGGTTTCGGGGACAAGGTCTTCCACACCGTGATCAACCGGACCGTCCGCTTCCCGGACGCCACGCTCGCCGGCGAGCCGATCACCCAGTTCGACCCCGCGTCGATGGGCGCGACCGCCTACCGCGAGCTGGCCCGCGAGGTCCTCTCCCGGTGGTCCCAGGACGCCTGAGCCGCGCACGGCCGGCGGGGCGCCGGGCGCGTCCGCCTCGCGTGTCGGCGGCCCGCGGGGTTCCGCGACACGCGTGACCGTCCGATCGCGTGACGTGCGCGGCGGCCCGCGTGCGGGACAATGGAACGGTGACCGAACAGCCCGCGACCGGCCAGGCCGCCAGGCCCGACGCCTTCCAGGTGCACCTGGAGGTCTTCGAGGGGCCGTTCGACCTGCTGCTCGGGCTGATCGCCAAGCACAAGCTGGACATCACCGAGGTGTCCCTGCACCAGGTGACCGACGAGTTCATCGCCCACATCCGCTCGCGCGGCCGCGAATGGGATCTCGACCAGGCGAGCCACTTCCTGCTGGTGGCCGCCACCCTGCTCGACCTGAAGGCCGCGAGGCTCCTGCCCACCGGCGAGGTCGAGGACGAGGAGGACCTGGCGCTGCTGGAGGCCCGCGACCTGCTGTTCGCCCGCCTGCTGCAGTACCGCGCGTACAAGGAGGTCGCCAAGGTCTTCTCCGGCCGCATGGCCGAGGAGGCCCTGCGCTTCCCCCGGGTGGTGCCGATGGAGGCCCGGTTCGCCGGCCTGCTGCCCGAGCTCGTGCTCGGCGTCGGGCCGGAGCGGCTCGCCAAGATCGCGATGAGGGCCTTCACGCCCAAGCTGCCGCCCTCGGTGTCGACCGCGCACATCTATCAACCGGTCGCCAACGTCCGCGAGCAAGCGGCTATCCTGGTCGCACGGCTCCGGCGCGTGCGCAGGGCGACGTTCCGGGCTCTGACCGCCGATTGCGCGGGCACGTTCGAGGTCATCGCGCGCTTCCTCGCCATCCTGGAGCTGTTCCGGGAGGCCGCGGTCTCCTTCGAGCAGATAGAACCGCTCGGAGATCTGCACGTGATCTGGACGGGCGCCGACGACGGGGACATCGCGGTGGCCGACGACTACGACGAGGACGCTCCGCGCGCGGAGGGCCCGGAAGGCCATGACGGCGAGGCGGGCGGCGAGCGCGCCGGCCGGGAGAGCGAAGATGCAGCCGATGAATCCTGAGGACGCCGAGCGCGTCCGGGACGACCAGGACGACCAGGACGGTCAGGACGCCGCGCACGCCGCGGAGCCGGGGCCGGGCCTGCGCGCGGCCCTGGAGGCGATCCTGCTCGTCGTGGACGAGCCGGTCGCCGAGGTGACGCTCGCGCAGGTGCTGGAACGCCCCTCGCGCGAGGTCGCCGAGGCCCTGCGGGAGCTGTCGGCGGAATACACCCGGGACGGCCGGGGTTTCGATCTTCGAGAGGTGGCCGGAGGCTGGCGTTTCTACACGCGGGCCGACTACGCCGCCCACGTGGAGCGGTTCGTCCGCGACGGCCAGCAGACCCGGCTGACGCAGGCCGCCCTGGAGACCCTCGCGGTCGTGGCCTACCGCCAGCCGGTGAACCGCGCCCGCGTCGCCGCCATCCGAGGCGTCAACAGCGACGGTGTCATGCGCACGCTCGTGGCGCGCGGCCTCGTGGAAGAGGCCGGCACCGATCCCGAGAGCCAGGCGGTGCTGTACCGCACGAGCTCGTACTTCCTGGAGAGGCTGGGGTTGCGGAGTCTCGACGAGCTCCCCGCGATCGCCCCGTTCCTCCCCGACGACGTGGAAACCTTAGAGGAGCAACAGAAGTGAACAACAGGCGTGGTACCCCGTCCGGTGATGGACGCGGTCGAGGACGCGGCGACGCCCCCGGGGCACGGGGAGGTGCCGGGCAGCGCGGGGGCTCCGGTGGCTCCGGCGGCTTCCGCGGAGGATCTTCCCGGGGAGGCGCCCAGGGCGGGTTCCGTGGTGCGGGCGACGGCCGCGACGCCTTCCGCTCGGACGAGCGGCGCGGCACCGGCGACCGGGGTGCGGCCAGAGGGGGACGCGGCGCGGCCGGGTCCTCCCGTGACGATGACCGTGACTTCCGCTCGCGCGACGACTCCCGGTCCTTCGAGGGCGGTCCGCGCAGCGGGTCGTCCGGGTTCGGCGGGCCCCGTGGCGGTTCTTCGGGATACGGAGGCTCGCGGGGCGGGTCGCCCTCCGGCGGCTCGCGGGGCGGGTCGTCCGGGTTCGGCGGGTCCCGGGGTGGTTCATCCTCCTACGGCGGGGCACGGGGAGGTTCCCCGGGCGCGTCCCGCAGCCGGTACGGCAGGCCGGACGAGGGGCGTGGCCCCTCCATCCGCGCAGGCCGGGGTGGCTCGTCCGGCGACGACCGTCGTCCGGGCTCTTACGGCGACGACCGCAGCGGCGGGTTCCGCGCGGACCGCGAGGGTTCCTCGGGCGGATTCCGCGGTGGTCGCGAGGGTTCCTCGGGCGGATTCCGCGGTGGTCGCGAGGGTTCCTCGGGCGGATTCCGCGGTGGTCGCGAGGGCGCGTCCGGCGACCGCCGTGGCGGGTTCCGCGGTGGTCGCGAGGGCTCGTCCCGCGAGGGACGCGGCGGCTACGGCGGCGACCGCGGTGAGAGCCGTGGTGGGTACGGCGGCGACCGCGGTGATGGGCGGAGGTTCGGCGGGGCGCGGGAGTCGTCCTACGGTGGGCGTCCGGCGTTCCGCGGCCGGGACGACGAGCGCGCACCCTTCCGGGCAGACCGGGGCGGCTCGCACGAGCGGTACGGCCGCGACGAGGCCGTCCGCGACAGGCCCGTCCGCGACCGTTTCGAGTCCCGCTCCGAGTCCCGCTCCGAGTCCCGCTCAGAGTCGCGTTACGAGGACGCGTCCCGTGGCGGATCCGGCGGGCGCTACGAGCGCGGCGACCGGCGTGACGAGGTGCAGACCATCGGACGCGCCCCCGGCGGCTCACGCGGGCGGTACGGCCGCTCCGAGCAGGGCCGTGGAGCCGCGGCGGCCGGGCGCGCGGGCTCGGGCCGGACGGGGGCCGGAGCGCGGCGCCCCGGCGCGGGCGGCGAGGGCCGCGGCGGGCGTCCCCAGGCGCCCCGGGCCGGGCGCGGCGGCGCGTTCAAGAACGCGCGCCAGCCGCTGCGCGACCCCGCCTTCTTCCCCGCCGACTACACCGACGAGCGCGACACCACCGAGGTGCCGGACGGCGTGCGGCTGCAGAAGGTCCTCGCCGCCGCCGGCGTCGCGGCCCGGCGCACCTGCGAGGAGATGATCGGCGAGGGCCGCGTCACCGTGGACGGCCAGGTCGTGCGCCGCTTCGGCGCCCGGGTGGACCCCGCCAAGCAGGTCATCCACGTCGACGGCAAGCGCATCCCCACCGCCCCCGACCAGGTCTACTTCGCGATCAACAAGCCCATCGGCGTCATCAGCACGATGTCCGACCCCGAGGGCCGCCCGTCCCTGGCAGACTACGTGGCCGACCGCACCGAGCGGCTCTTCCACGTCGGCCGGCTGGACACCGAGACCGAGGGCCTGATCATCCTCACCAACGACGGCGAGCTGGCCCACCGGCTGACGCACCCGAGCTTCGGGGTGCAGAAGAAGTACTGGGCGAAGGTCCCGGGCCCGATCCCGCGCGATCTCGGCCGGCGGCTGAAGAACGGCGTCGAGCTGGAGGACGGCCTCGTCAAGGCGGACGAGTTCAAGATCGTCCAGGAGCACGGGCAGCAGGCGCTGGTGGAGGTCGTCCTGCACGAGGGCCGCAAGCACGTCGTGCGCCGCATGCTGGAGGCCGAGGGGCACCCGGTGATCGACCTGGCCCGCATCGAGTTCGGGCCGGTCAAGCTCGGGAGGCTCAAGGCGGGCACGATGCGCGCGCTCACGCTCAAGGAGGTCGGCGACCTTTACGCGGTCGTGGGACTGTAACCTGATCGGAAAGATGAAGCCGGTCCGGACACGCCGGGGTACACCCGGCGTGCTCGGCCAGGCTCGGGCACATCTGGACACACACCATGGCATTGCCGAAGGGTGTGTCCTGTGCCGAGGGCCGGGCCGGGGCTCGCCTGGGCCGCCGGGCGGTGATTCATGAAGGGGAATGACATGGTGCGTGCGATCCGGGGCGCCGTCCAGATCGACGCCGACACCCGGGAGGCGGTGCTGGCCGGAGTGACCGAGCTGGTCACCGAGGTCATGGAGCGCAACCGGCTGACGACCGACGACGTGATCAGCGTGATCTTCACCTCGACGCCCGACCTCACCTCCGAGTTCCCCGCGCTCGCCGCCCGCAAGCTCGGCTTCCACGACGTCCCGCTGATCTGCGCCAGCGAGATCGACGTGCCGGGGGCGCTGCCCCGCGTGGTGCGCCTCATGGCCCACGTGGAGACCGACAAGCCGCGCCAGGAGATCCAGCACGTCTACCTCAAGGGCGCGATGGCGTTGAGGGTGGACATCGCCCAGTGAACAACGAGACCAGGCCCGTCGAGACCGTGCTGATCGTCGGCACGGGCCTCATCGGCACGTCCGTCGCCCTCGCGCTGAGGGAGCACGGCCTGACCGTCCTGCTCGCCGACCAGAACCCGGGGGCCGTCCGGGTGGCGAGCGAGCTCGGCGCGGGGGCCGAATGGGTTCCCGGCGGGCATCCGGCCGACCTCGCGGTGATCGCGGTGCCGCCGCAGTTCGTGGCCGAGTGGCTGCTGGACCTGCAGAAGACCGGCGCCGCCCGCTTCTACACCGACGTGGCCAGCGTCAAGGCCCTGCCGATCGCGCAGGCCGCCCGGCTCGGCTGCGACATGACCACATTCGTGGCCGGCCACCCGCTGGCGGGCCGCGAGCGCTCGGGCCCGGCCGCGGCGCGGGCCGACATCTTCCTCGGCCGCCCGTGGGCGTACTGCCCGGGGCCCGAGACGTCGGGCGACGCGGTCGCGGCCGTGCTGGCGCTGATCGAGCTGTGCGGGGCCAACCCCGTCCAGGTCGACCCGGCCGCGCACGACGAGGCGGTCGCCCTGGTGTCCCATGCCCCGCACGTCGCCGCGTCGGCGGTGGCGGCGCGCCTGGCCGAGGCGTCGGAGACGGCGCTCGGCCTCGCCGGGCCCGGGGTGCGCGACGTGACCCGCGTGGCCGGGGGCGATCCCCGGCTGTGGACGGTCATCCTGTCGGGCAACGCCCGCCCGGTGGCCGAGGTGCTGGAGGCCGTGGCGGCCGACCTGAACGCGGCGGCGGCGGCCCTGCGCGCCGTGTCGGCGCGGGACGGTCACGTGGCGATCGGCCGGGTCACCGAACTGCTGGAGCGGGGCAACGCCGGCCAGAGCAGGATCCCGGGCAAGCACGGCGGCCCGCCGCGGTCGTACGCGGTGGTCCAGGTGCTGGTCGGAGACCGTCCCGGCGAGCTCGCCCGCCTGTTCCAGGCGGCCAAGGACGCCGGGGTCAACATCGAGGACGTCCGCCTGGAGCACGCTCCCGGGCTGCCGCTCGGAGCCGCCGAGCTGTCCGTGCAGCCCGAAGCGGCCGGGGTCCTCGCCGACGCCCTGCGCGCGCACGGCTGGCACGTGCCCTGAGCCGTTGATGCCAGGGTCGGGGAGGATTCCCGGTACCCTCTTTGCGGACAACTCAATCGCGAGTGCGGAGGGAGATACCGTGACCGCACTGGTCGTCGCCATGGACGGTCCTTCGGGGTCGGGCAAGTCGAGCGCGTCGCGCGGGGTCGCGCGGGCGCTGGGGCTTCGCTATCTCGACACCGGGGCGATGTACCGCGCGATCACCTGGTGGATGCTGGAGCACGGCGTCGACGTCGGCGACCCCGCGGCCGTGGCCGCCCAGGCGGGCGCCCCCAAGCTGGCCATCGCCGCCGACCCCGAGGCCCCGGGCATCGCGGTGGACGGGCGCGACGTGTCCGCCGAGATCCGCACCCAGGAGGTCACCTCCGCCGTCTCCGCCGTGAGCGCCGTGCCCGAGGTCCGCGCCCGGCTCGTCGCCGAGCAGCGGGCGATCATCGGTGACGGCGACATCGTCGTGGAGGGCCGTGACATCGGCTCGGTCGTGGCCCCCGGAGCGCCGGTCAAGGTCTACCTGACCGCGAGCCCCGAGGCCCGCGCGCGCCGCCGTACGGCCGAGCTCACCGGCACCACGCTGGAGGCGCAGCGTGTGGCCATGGCCCGCCGCGACACCCTGGACTCCACCCGTAAGGCCGACCCGCTCGTGATGGCGGCCGACGCGATCGAACTGGACACCACGGAGCTGAACCTGGAAGAGGTCATCTCCGAGGTTCTGAGACTTGTGAAGGAGCGCACCTGACGCGGTGACGCCACGCGGGCCCCGGCGAGTGCCGCCGTCCCGCGCCGGGCCGCCGAGAGGGTTGCGCATCGATAGGAAACGGACGTGACGTGACGGGGGAGTACGGCGACGAGGGCGGCTGGATCGAAGCGCACCTCGCCGAATTCGAGGAAGACGGAGTATCCCCGGAGGCCGAGCCGGATTCCGGCCCGCTACCGGTGGTCGCCGTGGTGGGCCGCCCCAACGTGGGCAAGTCCACGCTGGTCAACCGCATCATCGGCCGCCGCGAGGCGGTGGTCGAGGACGTCCCCGGCGTCACCCGTGACCGCGTGACCTACGAGGGCCTCTGGCGGGGCCGCCGGTTCACGCTGGTCGACACCGGCGGGTGGGATCCGGACGCGACCGGCATGGCGCTGCGCATCGCCGAGCAGGCGCAGGTCGCGGTCGAGCTGGCCGACGTGATCCTCTTCGTCGTGGACGCGACGGTCGGGGTGACCGACTCCGACGAGGCCGTGGCGGGCGTGCTGCGGCGGTCGGGCAAGCCGATCATCCTGGCCGCGAACAAGGTGGACGACCAGCGGCATGAACTGGAGGCGTCCACACTGTGGTCGCTGGGCCTCGGTGAGCCGCAGCCGGTCTCGGCGCTGCACGGCCGCTCCAGCGGCGACCTGCTGGACGTCATGCTCGACGTCATGCCCGAGGCGCCGCCGCAGCGGTTCGGCGTCGAGCGCGGGCCGCGCCGGGTGGCGCTGGTCGGCAAGCCCAACGTCGGCAAGTCCTCGCTGCTCAACAAGCTCGCCGGTGAGGAGCGCGTGCTGGTCGACCCGATGGCGGGCACCACCCGTGACCCGGTCGACGAGCTCGTCGAGCTGGGCGGTAAGACCTGGCGCTTCGTCGACACCGCGGGCATCCGCCGCCGGGAGCGCCAGCTCCAGGGCGCCGACTTCTACGCGGGCATGCGCACCAAGGCCGCGCTGGAGCGCTCGGAGGTCGCCGTCGTGCTGATCGACGCCTCCGACGTCCTCACCGAGCAGGACCTGCGGATCATCAGCATGGTGATCGAGTCCGGCCGGGCCATGGTGGTGGCGTTCAACAAGTGGGACCTCGTCGACGAGGACCGCCGCTACTACCTCGAGAAGGAGATCGACCGCCAGCTCATCCGCGTGCCGTGGGCGCTGCGGGTGAACATCTCCGCCAAGACCGGGCGGCACATCGACCGGCTGGTGCCCGCGATCGAGCGCGCCCTGGAGTCGTGGACGACCCGCGTCCCCACCGCGCAGCTCAACACCTTCCTGTCGGAGCTGCTCCAGGCGACGCCTCCGCCGGTGCGCAGCGGCAAGCAGCCGAAGATCCTCTTCGCGACGCAGGCGTCCACCGAGCCGCCCAAGTTCGTGCTGTTCACCTCGGGCTTCCTGGAGGAGACCTACCGCCGCTTCCTGGAGCGCCGCATCCGTGAGGAGTTCGGCTTCGCCGGCTCCCCGGTCGAGCTGACCATGAAGATCCGCGAGAAGCGCGGCGCGCCCAAGAAGAAGTGACCCGCCCCGCCGCCCCGGCTCGCGTGCCCGGGGCGGCGGTCAGGCGTGGTCCGCGGGGGCACGTCCGGGCAGGGTCAGGGCCGCCAGGGCGCCCGCGGCGCAGACGATCGCCGTCAGCAGGAAGATCTCGGTGTACTCCTGGTGCAGGGCGGCGGTCACCTTGCCGGTGTACTCGGCCAGGCGGCGGGCGTACTCGGCGGGCTCCACCCCGAACGGCAGCGGCGTGTCCAGGCCGGCCGTCAGCGACTGGAAGCGGTGGAATCCCCACGCCGACAGGGCGGCGACGCCGAGCAGCATGCCCATCATGCGGGCGACGACCACCGAGGCCGAGGCCAGCCCGTGCCGGTCCGCCGGGGTGACCCGCAGGACGGCCGAGGAGACCGGCGCGATCACCAGCCCGAGCCCGAGGCCCGCGACGACCAGGTCCACGTCCACCCGGGCGAGCCCGAGCGGGTAGTGGGCGCCGGCGAGCGCGACCGGCCACCGCGAGATCAGCGCGTACCCGGCGGCGGCCACGGCCATGCCCGCCACGGCGACGGTCCGCTCGCCGAACCGGCGCACCAGCAGGCCGCCCGCGAACGCCGTGACGGCGAGGGCGACCAGGAACCTCGACAGCACCAGCGCCCCGCCCACCGCGTCCCGGCCGAGCAGGGTCTGCGCGGTGAGCTGCACGTTCACGAGCGTCACCAGAAGCGCCGCGCCGGCCAGGAAGCTCGTCGCGAGCGTGCCGGCGAACGGTCCCCGGCGCACGCCCGTCATGTCCAGCAGCCGGACGGGGGAGCGCGCCTCCCACAGCACGAACGCCACGGCCGCCACCAGGCCCGCCCCGATGGCGGGGATCCCCCACGCGGGCAGCACGGCCTTGTCCGGCTCGGGGTTGTAGAGACCGGCCACCAGCAGGCCGAGGGCCAGGGCGAGCAGCAGGCCGCCCACGACGTCGATCCGCACGCGCGGGCCGCCGCGCGGGGCGGGCGGCGGCACCGTCCGCTGGACGGCCACCGCGGCGAGCGCGGCCAGCGGGATGTTGATCCAGAAGATGCCGCGCCACCCTGCCAGCGCTGCGACCCCGGCGCCGTACAGCGGGCCGAGGACGCTGCCGAGCTCCTGCGCCGCGCCGACTGCCCCGAGCGCGATCGGGCGGCCGCGCTCGTCCCACAGGTCGCCGACCAGGGCCATCGTGATGGGCAGCAAAGCGCCCCCGGCGACGCCCTGGAGCGCGCGGCCCGCCGTCAGCAGCGGGATCGACCCGGCGAGGGCGGTCAGCGCGGACCCGGCCGCGAAGCCCGCCAGGCACGCGTGGACGAGCGGCCTGCGCCCGTACCGGTCGGAGAGCCGGCCGAGCAGGGGCATGGCGGCGACGTAGCCGAGCAGGAAGCCGGTGACGATCGGGGTGGCGCGCTCCAGCCGGTTCAGCGGCACCCCGGCGTCGGTGGCGATGTCGACCAGGACGGTCACCACGACGTAGGCGTCCAGGGCGGCCAGCAGCACGGCGGTTCCCCCGACGCCGAGCGCGACCCGGCGGCGCGCGGAGGAGGCCGGCGCGCGCGGGGCGTCGTCCGGTGGCCTCGGCGCGGTGTCGTCCGGGGACGTGCGGGGGGTCTCGCCGGGGCCGGGGCCGAGGGCGGGGTAGGAGGAACCGGTCATCAGGGGCTACTTCGCCGGGGCGGTGATCGTGACCGGCACGTCGTAGTCGTCCAGCGTGACCAGGACGGTGCCCGCGTTCGCCTCGCCGCCGAGGGGGAGGCTGGCCTTCACCAGGCGGCTCGTGGCCTTGTCGACCCACACCTGCCCGTCCACCTCCTGGTTCACGCCCGGGACCAGCGTGGTCACCATCTGCTTGGGCAGGTGAACCGCGACGCGGTAGGCGTCCGCGCCGCCGATCTTCTCCTCGGCCTCGGTCTTCGCGCCGGTCGCGCCCGCCAGCAGCCCCGGCACGCCCTTGGCCGGGTCCAGGATCGCCGACGGGTCGTAGATCGCCGAGAGCTGCTCGCGGGTCATGGTCTGGTACCCGCCGGTGGGGCCCTTGAAGTAGACCGTGTCCCCCGTCAGCACGAAGGCCAGCTCCTGCAGGGCGCCGAGCACCTCGACCTGGATGGTGCCCTGGGCGTCGCCCTCGCTGGTCAGGGAGCCTTCGGCGTGCCGCACCGGCACGGGAGGCCTGCCCTCGGTCGCGATGGTGAAGGCCACGGTCCTGACCGACCGCATCGTCTCGGCCGACTTCTTCATCAGCTCGGGCCCGCCGGGCAGCGCGCCGCCGCCCGGCGATGAGGAGCACGCGGTGGCCAGGGACAGCGCCACGAGCAGCGGGGCGAACGTCCACCCCCGGGCGCGGCGGCGCGGCGCGGGCCGTCCGCGCGGGACGGGAGCAGGGCGGGGACTCGAGAAGAGCGACCGTATCGACACAGCCCGGATGCTAGCCACCCTCGCCGGGACGTCAGCGCCGTTCCCGGGTATCGGTTCGGGATAATCGCTCCCGGGCGGGGCCGCCGGAAGCTCACCGAGGACCTTGTGCGGCCGTCCTGCCGTGTGGTGATTGCCCGACCGGCAGTCCCAAGCCCCATCTCTTTGCCATATAAGCAAGCCGCTGTGCTTATAGCGCATGGTGGTCGTAAGTTCATCTCAGGCGCACAAGTCCGGCGTGCAAAGCCCCGCCGCGCCACATGACTCTCGGCATGGGGCATCACCACGGCGCCGCGCCGCATGCCGCTTCGGGCAAAGGCGTGCGGCCCTCGGCAGAAAAGAAAGGGATGACAACTCATGGATGCAGATCACGTTCCCTCGCACGACCAGTCGGCGAACAACGCCGCAGACAGCGTGCCCGCCGACTACGAGGCGTGGCGCGAGGGCAGGTGGGAAGAGATCGCCGGCCAGTTCGGCAAGGTGAAGGTCGTAGCCAACGGCAAGGTGGCCGGCCGGGACGCCCGCGTCATTCCGGGCGTTCCCGGGGAGTGGAGCGTCACCGAGGCGGGCGTTTTGACACTGTCGGTCGCTGCCGACGACGGCGTGACGATCAACGGCGAGGCGGTGAACGGAACGGCCGAAGTGCCTTCCGGCAGCTCTCTTGAGTTCTCTGGGGGGCGCGTGGGCTTTGCGGGAGGTGCGGACGGAACCTACGGCGTGATCGTCATGGACCACGAGGCCCTCGCCCGGTCGGGCCTCAGCGGGATCGACACGTACCCCTACGACCCGGCCTGGGTCTTCGAAGGCGTATATCGAGCGGCTCCGGAGGGCCGCCGCATCGAAGTGGAACGCCTGACGGCTCCCCGCAGCATGGATGCCATCCTGGCGCCCGTCGACCTCGTCGTCACCATCAACGGCACCGAGTACGTGCTGTCCGTACTCGAAGAGCGGCCGGGCCAGCGGCTCGTGATCTTCACCGACGAGACCAACGGCACCGAGACACCTGAAATCGGCCGCTGGCTGACGCTGCCGCTCCTGGAGCCCGGCAGCACCGTGACCGTCGACTTCAACCAGGCGACGCTCTCCTACCACCACCTGGTCCCGACCGTCTTCAACTGCCCCCTCTCGCCTGCCGGCAACCACCTGCCCATGCGCGTCGAGGCAGGAGAACGCGCTCTCGTCTACGCCAAGAACTGAGCGCCCTTCAGTTCCCCACAAGACCACCAGTTCCTGATAAGTCACACCACGCACAAACAGGGAGCAACACCATGAGCCAGGATCTCAAGGACAAGGCGATCGCCTATCTCCGCCACCTGGAGAACAGGGAATGGGCCGATGCGCAAGCGATGTGCTCGGAGAAGGCCACCGTCTGGCACAACGACGGCAAGGGCGACGGGACGATCCAGGAGAACGTCGCGGGCATGGAGGCCCAAATCGACCCCATCGAGTCGATGCGCTACGACATCACCCGGCAGATCTCCCAGCCCGGCGAAGTCCTCCAGCAGCACGTCGTGAACGTGGTCATGAAGGATGGAGGGGCCTTCCGGGTTGACGCCGCCGTGTACTTCCGCTTCGAAGACGGCCTCATCACCCGTATCGAGGAGTACGCCTGCTTGCCCAGCAACGGCTGAGCCGGCGGAGCACGCCTCGAAGGCGTCACATTCGCGCTGTGTCGCACCGAACCGTTCAGCTGGTGCGACACAGCGCTTGCCCGTTGTTTCGCAGACATCGCGGCTGACCCGGCCGTATGCTCGCGATATCCCTGGTTCTTCTGGGTCGGTCACGAACCGCGGCAGCGTCTCTGATTGGCTTAGCGATCCTGTGCGTTACACAGAAAGCCTTCTCATCGGCGTCGGGCCGATCGTCGTGGCGCCCGCCGGCCGGTAGGCCCTCGGAACGGCGGACGACCTGCGCGGCTCTCCTAGGCGCGTTCCTCGGCGCGCAGCTTCAGCAGGTGCTCGACGACCGGGGCGTAGGCTGCTTCCAGGGCTTCGATCAGCTCGGGGGCGAGGCGATCGATGAAGTGGTAGCGGACGTTGGCCACGTGCCTGGGCGCCACGCGCTGGATCGTGTCCCATCCGTGCTGGGTCAGCACCGCGAACGTGCCGCGCCGGTCGTCCGCGCAGCTCTCCCTGCTCACCAGCAGCGACGCCTCCATGCGCGCGATCTGGTGGGACAGGCGGCTGCGGGACTGGATCGTCGCCTCGGCCAGATCGCTCATGCGCATACGATGGCCAGGGCTCTCGGAGAGGTTGACCAGGATCTCGTAGTCGTTGATCGACAGCCCGAACTCCTGGAGCTCGCGGTCGAGCCGGTGCTCGAGAAGCTTGTGCGCGGACAGGTGGGCACGCCAGGCACGCTGCTCCCCGCTGCTCAGCCAGTGGGGGTCGAGTTCATCGGATTCCGCCGTGCTCATGGAGGTGAATCTATCTCTCTTCGGACTCCGCGCCACCACGAGCGGTGGTGAAATGCGGTGCTCCGGGGAGTCCGACCAATGAAACAAAGTTTCCCGTGCCGGACCGATGGCCGTGACCGGCGCCGGGAAGGAGCGGCGAGATGAGCGACAAGGCGGAGCGGGGCGAGACCCCGGAGCGGCCTGAGGCTGTGAGCGTCTTGAAGCTCTGGAGCGCACTGAGACCGGCGAGCGCCGTGACCTCGTCGCGGTCCGGGCCGCCGTCTGGCGACGGTGCCCGGTCGAGCGTCCGCCGGTCCGCCGCCGTCCTGTACTTGCGCGTGGTCTTACGCCCGGTAGCGGATGTAGTCCGCGGCGATCTCCCGCATACGGGCGCCGCCGAACGGGTCGCCGTGACCCGCGCGGACCTCCGCGACCTCGAGGTCGAGGAGGCGGCGCATCGTCGCAACGTACGCCGGGATGTCGGCGCCGTGCATCTCGTCCAACAGGCCGCCCTCGTAGATCACGTCCCCCGCGTACAGAACGCGGGCGGTCTCGTCCAGCAGGATCATGCTGCCCGGGGAGTGGCCGGGCGCGTGCAGGGCGCGCAGGGTGCGGTCGCCGAGGTCGATGAGGTCGCCTTCGTGCAGGCGGCGGGGTGGTGTGAGCACCGGGCGGACGCCGTACGCGGCGAGCTCGAAGTCGTCCACGGGGACGGCGTCGAGCAGCAGTTCGGGGAACGTGAACCCCGTGACGTCGATACCGAGGAGGTCCAGCTCGGTCGTCGTGTACAGGCTCGCCGGCGCCGGGTGGCGGAGGGCGTCCGCCTCGGAGGCGTGGACCCCGACCTCCCTGAACTCGTGGGCGCCGCCGACGTGATCGAGGTGCGTGTGCGTGATCAGCGCCAGGGGGTCGTGCGCGAACAGGTCGGGGAGATGGCGGCGCAGGGACGCGACACCCAGGCCGGTGTCGATGACCACGTCCCGTGCGGCGCCACGGATCCACCACAGGTTCGCCGCGACCAGTGCGTGGAGATGGGGCTCGGTGATCCGGATGACCTGATCGTCGGCCGGCTCGGTGACGAACCACCGTGTTGTGATGGGGAGTTGGGGCATGTCCGTGTCCCTCTCATGACGTGACCGGTGTCGCCACCGGCCTGGGTTCACCGGGCGGGATGCGGGGGCCGCAGGGCGTCCGGGGCGAGGTGGCCGGCGAGATGACGCCCGCGCCGATGACGACGACATGGCGGATTCCCTCTGGCGCCTTCGCGTTCCTCCCTTACACCTCCCCGGGAAGGCCCGGCGCCGAGTCCGTGCCGGACGCGAGCAGTTCGGCGACGGCCAGGTCGGCCAGCGCCGTGCCGACGGACTTGAACACGGTCTGTCCCTGGCGTACGGGCCGCGCGGTGAGCAGGGTGGCCAGGTCCCGCAGCCGTCCGGGGTGGAGCAGGCCGCGTTCGACGGCCTCCACGATCTCGCCCGACTCGACCGCGCACGCGGAGGCGTCGTCCACCGCCACGTACGAGGCGCCGCCGAGGAGTTCGGCGGGGAATTCCCGCATCGCCGCCCGGTACGACCCCACCGCGTTCAGGTGGGCCTCCGGCCCGAGTGAGGAGGCGGAGAACAGCGGTTCGGTGGCGCCCGTCGCACAGCAGACGACCTGCGCGTCCCGTACGGCGTCGTCCGGGTCGTCCGCGACGCTCACGCGGGCCTGCGGCATCGTCGCGGTCAGGCGTTCCGCGAGGAGATCGGCCCGGCGGCGGGTCCGGTTCCAGATGGTGACCTCGTCCACCGGGCGGACCAGGGCCACCGCCGCGACCTGTGCGGCGGCCTGTTCCCCCGCGCCGAGCACCGTCAGCCGGTGCGCGTGCCGCACCGCGAGGACGTCCGTGGCGAGACTGACCATCGCCGCGGTCCGCAGGACGGTCAGGACGTCGGCGTCGGCCGCCCAGACCGGTTCCCCGCTGCCCCCGACCCACAGCAACGTCCCGTCGATCATCGGTGTCCGTCCGCCGGACGTCGCGTCGGTGGCGACCTTCACGACCTTGACGATCGCGTTTCCGTCGGAGTGCCGCCGGGCCGCCATGACCAGCATCCGGCCGTTGCCCAGGGCCAGCCGCAGCGGCTGCTCGTACCCCGCCTCCGCGCCGCTCAGGAACGCCGCGCGGACGGCCTCGGTCGCGGCGCGCAGCGTGACATGCTCCTCGACCTCCCGCGCCGACCAGTACCGCATCGCCCGCCCGGTTTCCGTCCCGCTCGTCGCGCTCACTGCCCGGCCTCCTCGACCCGCCCGGACCACAGTCCGCGGGTATGGTGCAGATGGCATCGCATGAGGTCCGCGGCCTCGCGGGACCGGCCCGCCTCGATCAGGTCCAGCAGTTCGCCGTGCTCGGCGGCCGAGCGGAGGAACTCCGGGGATCCGGCGACCTTCTGGAGGCCGTACAGGCGGGTCTGGTCGCGGAGCAGTCCGACATGCTGGACAAGACGGCGGTTTCCGTACCGCTCCAGGATCCCGAGGTGGAGGTCCCGGTCGCGGGCGACGAAGTTGGCCATGTCGCCGTCGACGGCGTACTGGGTGATCTCGTCCGCGACGCGGCGCAGTTCGGACAGGTCCGGGGTGGGACGCGCGGCCGCTATGCGTTCGATGGCGGGCACCTCCAGCATCAGCCGCAGGTCCATCAGTTCGTCCAGGTCCTCGTCGCTGAGGGCGACCACCCGGAAGCCGCGGTTGCGCAGCATCTCGATCAGTTCGTCGCGGGCCAGGTCGAGCAGGGCCTCCCGGACCGGTGTGATCGACACCCCGAGCTTCTCGGCGAGCGAACCGATGGAGTGGATTTCCCCAGGCTGTAGTCCGCCCGAGACGATGAGGGCCCGGATCACCTGGCCGCACCGCGCGCGCAGGGATGCGCGCGACACCGTGAGTTCGGGTGACGGAGAGCTGGTCATGCGGCTCCTTCATGGAGGGAGAGACCCGCGAGCGGGGTCTGCCCGGGGTGAGTCTCTGTGTCTGTGTACGGTACGACCGTGCCCCTCGGTGAGGTATTAAACCGTACCAATGGGTCGGGTGGCCGTCGTGGGAGCCGTCCCGACGGCGTCTCTCCCGGGGTCAATTGCCGGCCTCCCCGTAGTTGAACGTGGTGACGCAGCCCCCGTCGACGGTGACGACGGACCCGGTCATGAAGGACGCGGCGTCCGACGCCAGGAACACGGCCACCTCGCCCACTTCGTCGGGGGTGCCTTGGCGGCCCAGCGGCTGCCGCCGTGCCGCTGCCTCCCGGACGGCGGTCGCCTCCGCGAAGGCCTCCGGCGACAGCCGCCGTCCCCGCGCCCCGAGCGCGGTGTCGATGTAGCCGGGGCACAAGGCGTTGACGCGGATGCCGTCCCCGCCGTAGTCCACGGCCATCTGGCGGGTCAGATTGATGATGCCGCCCTTCGTCGCACAGTAGGCGGGCGCCTGGGGTGCGCCGATGAGGCCGTAGGTGGAGGCGATGTTGACGACCCGGCCGTCTCCCTGGTCCAGGAAGTGGACGAGGGCGTACTTCGAGCAGAGGAAGGTGCCCCGCAGGTTCACGTCGAGGACGCGGTCGAAGTCGGCCGGCTCGACCTCGTGCAGCCGCCCCTTCAGGCCGCCCACCCCCGCGTTGTTGACGAGGATGTCCAGCCGTCCCCAGGTCCCGGCCGTGGCCGCCACCAGGTGTTCGGCCTGCGCGGCGTCCGCCACGTCGGCGCGGACCGCGATCGCGCGTCCACCCGCCTCGCCGATCTCCCGCGCCACCTTCCCGGCGTCGGGCTCCGACACGTCGGACACCGCGACCGAGGCGCCCGCGGCGGCCAGCCGGTGGGCGATCGCCCGCCCGATCCCGTTGCCCGCCCCGGTGACGATCGCCACCCTGTCGTCAAGTCGGTTCATCGCGGTTCGGTCACCTTCCGTGCGGGAACAAGCGGGCTGGTACGGGCCGGGGGTACGGGCCGTCGTGGTCGTCCTGCTCATCCCGGCAGGCTCCGGCACAGGAAGACCACGGTGACGAACCGGCGGTACAGCTCCAGCGGGTCCGGCGCGGTGATCCGCGCGGACAGGCCGGCCGCGGGACGGACACCCTCGATACGGCAGGCCAGTTCGAGGTAGTCGCTGGAACGGAACGTGACCGTGAGGTCCGTGGAGCTGTCGAACGCCGGTGCCGGGGTACGGCCCAGCCGGTCGATCGCCGTTTTCGCCCGGTCACGGATCAGTTCGGTGGCGACCGACGGGTGCAGCGAGTCGGCGGCGTATCGGCTGACCGAACGCTTCACCACGGCGGTCTGCACCCCCGGACAAAAGCGCCGGGTCTCCTCGGCGGTCACTTGGTCACCGGTGACCAGCGAGACGGGCACCCCGTACGCGCTCGCCACCAGCGCGTTGACCCCGGACTCACCGGCCACGACGTCATTGATCCGGACCTCGGCGATGGCGGGGGAGTAGTAGGTGTGCGACAGCGCGGAGCCGTGGCTGCTCGCCGACCCGTGGTACGAGACGAGGAAGACGGCGTCAAAGGTGCCGTCCAGCCCCTCCATCATGTACATCGGCTTGTACCGGCCCGAGAGATAGCGGGCCCGTCCGGCGAGGGCGTCCGGCCGGAGGTTGGTCATCGCCGAATGCGCGTCGTTGACCAGGAACTCGGTGGCCCCCGCGTCGATCGCGCCCTCGATGGCCGCGTTGATCTCGGCGGTCAGCAACTCGACGGCGTACGCGTATTGCGAGCCGTTCCGCGAGCACTGGTCCCAGTCCACCAGCCCGGCCGTGCCCTCCATGTCGGAAGAGATGAAGACCTTCACAGCACGCTCCGGGGGTGCATCTCCGGCTCGGTGGACGAGGCCGTCATCACCGCGTAGACCGAGCCCTCCATCCCGGCGGCGGCGCCGTGGCGGCCGTCGGGGGTCAGGGCCAGGCACCGCAGCTCGGCGCGGAACGCGTCGGGGAGGGACGCGGCGTCCTTCAGCATCGCGAGGCAGGCTTCGGCGGGGCCGAGCCCGGCGCGCAGGGAGGCGACGATGCTGTGCGCGCCGACGGCCCGCATGCTCAGCTCGCCCCGGCCGGTGCAGGCGGCCCCGCCATGGCGGGCGTCCGCGTAGTTCCCGGACCCCGGCAGCGCCGAGTCGCCGACCCGGCCCGGGTACTTCCACGGGTAGCCGCTGGTGGAGACACCGACGACCAGCTCGCCCGTCGAGTCGAGGGCGAGGATGTTGATCGTCCCCCAGGGGCCCGGGTGCGGGGCGAAGCGCTCGACCAGTTCCCTGACGGTCTCCCGGTAGTGCTGGTCACCCGCCTTCGCGCGGGTGTTCTCGCCCTCCACGGACTCCGGCGACGGCTCCAGCGTACTGAGCCAGAGCGCCTTCGACTCCTCGGTCAGCAGATCGCTGCGGGTGAAGCCGTTCTCCTCCGCGAACAGTTCGGCGCCCTCGCCCACCAGCAGGCTGTGCTGCGGCAGACGCTCCAGCACCGCGCGGGCGATCGAGATCGGATGGGCGAAGTCCTTGACCGCTCCCACCCCTCCGAACCGCCGGGTGGACCCCACCATCACCGAGGCGTCCAGCTCGACCACCCCCCGGGCGTTGGGCAGACCGCCCGTACCCACGTAGTGGTCGGACAGGTTGTCCTCGCAGCGGCGCAGGCCCTCCTCAACGGCGTCGAGGGCCGACCCCCCGTCCGCCAGGATCGCCATGGCGGCGGGCAGGCCCACTTCGCTGCGCTCGCTGCCGATCACCACCGGGGGAGTGGAAGCGGAACGAGGTGACATGCCATCTCCTTCACGTGGTCGTCTCTCAATCCTCCTGAGAGATCTGCTTGACACCCTTCGGATAGGGTATTACACCTTACTCGCACGAGTAATCAAGGGACGTCCGGCTGGAAGGACGCGCTGATCATCGACGCGACCTGCCCGCCCGACCTGTGGGTCCAGGGCTACCCGGACTGGATCGACGGCGGATTCTCCGCGTGTGCGCTGAGTGTCGGCGGCGGCAACCCGGGCGGCGCGGTCGCCGCGCTGGGCGCCGCCTACCGGATGATCCGGAACGACCCCCGGCTCACCCAGGTCCGGTCCGCGCAGGACATCCGCGCGGCCCACCGCGACGGCCGGCTCGGTGTGCTCCTGCACTTCCAGTCCACCCGCCCCCTGGACTACGACCCCGATCTCGTCGAGGTGTACCAGCGGCTCGGGATCCGGATGATGGGACTCGCGTACAACCGGCGCAATCCCCTGTGCGACGGCTGCGAGGAGCCCTCGGACGCTGGTCTGAGCGTCCTCGGCCGCCGGATGATCGCCGAGATGAACCGGACGGCGATCCTGGTCGACTTCGCGCACACCGGCTGGCGCACCTGCGCGGAGGCCCTGGAGGTGTCCACCGCGCCCTGTATCGCCTCGCACTCCAACGCCCACGCTGTGAAGGCCCACCGGCGCAATCTGCCCGACGCGATCATCCGGGGCATCGCCGCGTCCGGCGGTGTCCTCGGGATGAACGGATTCCCCGCCTTCGTCTCCCCGGACCTCGCGCCGACCCTGGACCAGTTCATCGACCACATCGTGCACATCGACTCCCTGGTCGGCAGCGGACACGTCGGCCTGGGCCTCGACTACTGCACCATCACCACCGCCGAGTACCAGGAGATGATCGACTCCGGCGCCTGGTCCGCGGAGAACTATCCGCCGCCACCGTGGAACTACCCGGCCGGCATCACCACTCCCCGGACCATCGGCGCCCTCGCGGACCGCATGGACGAACGCGGGTTCGCCGAGAGCGAGATCCGCGGTGTCCTCGGCGAGAACTGGATGCGCCTCTTCGAGCGGATGTGGCCATGATGACCGGACCGATCATGCCCGACGGCACCCTCGACCCGGCCCTCCTCGCCTACGCACGCCAGGAGATGGAGACCGACGACGTCCCCGGACTGGCCCTCGGCGTTCTCCACGCCGGGCGCACCGCGACCACCGGCCTCGGCGTGACCAGCGTCCCGCACCCCCGGCCGGTCGACGGCGAAACCCTGTTTCAGATCGGGTCCATCTCCAAGACCTTCACCGTGACCGCCCTCCTGCAACTCGCCGAGCGGGGCGCCCTGGACCTGGACGATCCCATCCGCGCCCACCTGCCCGGCTTCACCGTCGCCGACGACACCGTCTCGGCGCAGGTCACCGTCCGCGACTGCATGACCCACAGTTGCGGCCGGTGAGGGCGACTTCTTCGACCTCACCGGCCGGGGCGACGACGCCCTCGCCGCGACCGTCCACCACATGGCCACCCTGCGCCAAGTCACTCCGCGCGGACGCATGTGGTCGTACAACAACGCGGCCTTCTATCCCCTGGGCCGCATCATCGAGACCCTGCACGGCACCACGTACGAGAACGCCGTCGCACGGGAGCTCTTCGGACCCCTCCGCATGACCAGCGCCTGCTTCTTCGCCGAGGACGTCCTGCACCACGGCTTCGCCGTCGGCCACACCCGGCACGAGGGCCGCACCGTCGTCGCCCGCCCCTGGGCCATGCCCCGCAGCGCCAACCCCGTGGGCGGGGTGGTCGCCAGTGCGGAGGACCTGATGCGGTACGCCCACTTCCAGTTGTACGGCGGTCAGATCCTCGGCGACTCCCTGCGCCTGGCGGCACAGCGCCCGGCAGGACCGGCCGAGGACACCCCCGAGATCGGCCTCGGCTGGTGGATCGACGGCGACGGCCCCGACCGGATCGTCCACCACGGCGGCGGGGCGAACGGCCAGCCCGCCCTGTTCGCGATGATGCCGTCCCACGAACTGGCCGTCGCGGTCCTCACCAACGGATCCGGCGGCGCGGTCACCGCCCGCCGCATCCTGGACCGGATCGCCCGGACCTATGCCGGGGTGCGCGAGAAGCCCCCCGGGGCCGAGACCGAGGCCGTGGCGGACATCGGCACGGACGACTGGACTGGGACGTACGAGACCCGGCTCGACCGTTACGTCCTCCGGCGTGAGGACGACGGGCTCGTCCTGGACAGCTCCGTCCTCGGGGAGTGGCTGGAGAACCCGGACCCCCCGACCGTCCAGGGGATCCACACCACCCCCGTCCGGCCCCTGACCGACCGCACCCTGCTCATCTCGCCGGGGCAGCGACGGCAGACGACCGCGACCCTGCTGACGGACGACCGCGGAGACATCCGGTGGCTGCGGTTCGCCCACCGCGCCGCCCTCCGGTGACCACCACCGTCCCGGAACCCCCCCACCCATGTCGTGCACATCTGGAGAACATGTCGTGCACGTCTGGAGAACATGAGGACAACGCCATGGCCAACAGAACCACGGTCGTAGCCATCCTGACGGGTCTCATCACCGTCATGGCCGTCGGGTGCTCGCCCGGCACCGGCAGCCGCGTCGGCGCGGCGGGGGTCGTGGAGGAGCTGCGGGTCGCCTCCACACCCGTCTCCACCCTGGACTACAACAAGAACAACTCCGGATACGGCAGCGGGGTCGGCGGACTCGTCATGGAACCGCTGCTGACGAGGACCAAGACCGGGAAACTACGGCCGTGGCTCGCCGAGTCCTGGTCCACCCCCAACCCCACTACCTACGTCTACACGCTGCGCGACGGCGTCACCTTCACCGACGGCCACGAACTGACCGCCGAGGACGTCGCCTTCTCCCTGAACTACTACCGCAGCGAAGGCTCCACCAACGCCTACAACTTCCCCGCCACCCTCAAAAGCATCACCGCCACCGGCCGCCACACCCTGACAGTCACCCTCACCGAGCCCAACGCGGCCTGGGAAGGCGTCCTGGCCCGCAGTTCCCTGGGGATCTTCAGCAAGAGCTTCTACCAGAAGAACAAGGACACCTTCGGCCGGCCCGGCACCGGAGTCGTCGGGACCGGACCGTGGAAACTCATCGACTTCAACCCCACGACCGGCGCCGACCTGGAGGCCAACCCTCGCTACTGGGGTGAGAAGGTCCGGATCAAGAAGATCTCCTTCACCTTCTTCGACAGCGAGACCAGCCAGGCGTTCGCCTTCCGCGCCAAGGCCGTCGACCTCGCCTTCCCGTCGGACAGCCGCTCCTTCGCCTCGACCGCCGGGGTGAAGCTCGCCACCGCCCCCGGCTCCGGCGACCAGGGGCAGTTCGGCATGAACGTCCTCGTGGCCCCCTGGAACGACGTCCACCTCCGCCGGGCCGTCGCCCACGCACTCGACAAGAAGGCCCTCATCAACGCGTACGGCGGGGCGTGGACGTGACCATCGCGGTGGCGGACTACGGGCAGTACGCCAGCACCGTCGGCCAGGCGGTCGTCGCCCAGTTGAAGAAGATCGGCATCCGCGCGACTCTCAAGGTGAACTCGCCTGAGATGGACATCGCCGAAGCCACTGGCAGCGACCGGAAGAAGATCCACTCAGCCTTCTCCATCCTCGGCGCGGTCTCCTCCGACCCCGGTGAAGCCTTCAACTACTCCCTGGGCAGCGCCAACGCCACCCCGGGCAACTTCAACTCCACCAACTACGGCAGCAAAACCTCCGACCGACTCATCGCCGCCGCCTTCGCCACCTCCGACCCGGCGAAACGGCTGACCTACTACACGGAACTGCTGAAGGAGTACGCCGAACAGGTGCCCTTCGTGCCGCTCTTCTTCCTGGAGAGCACCTACGCACTGTCCACCGACTTCACCTGGCCCGCGTACACCGCCTCCTGGCGCAACAACGGACCCTGGGCACTGGATTTGAGGGCCGCCTGATGATGCTCCCCGCACTGGACGACACGACCACGTCCCCCGTGAAGACGGGCCCCGGTACCGCACGGAGTAGCCGGCTCGGACTGACCCTCCTCGGCGTGATCCTGCGCCGGCTCGCCGCCATCGCGGCCCTGCTGGTCGTGGTGTCGTTCGCCGTCTTCTCCCTGCTCCACCTCGCCCCCGGCAACCCCGTCGACCTTCTGCTGGGCACCACACCCCGCAGCCCCGAGACCGTCGCGGCCCTGAACCGGCAGTACCACCTCGACGAACCGTTCTGCTCTACGCGTTCGCCGTCCGCATGAACTGGTTCCCCGCCTTCGGCGCCGGCGGGGGATTCCTCGACCGGGTCTGGCACCTCACCCTCCCGGCCCTGACCCTCGCCCTCACCAGTTGCGCCTATGTCGTCAAGCACACCCGGTCGGCCATGATCCGCGTGCTCGACCAGGACTTCATCGTCTTCGCCCGCGCCCGTGGACTGTCCCTGTGGCAGGTCCTGTTCGGCCACGCGCTGCGCAACGCCGCGATCCCAGTGATCACCATGAGCGGATTCATCCTGTCGAGCCTCGTCATCGGCGCGGTCCTCGTCGAAGTGACCTTCTCCGTCCAGGGCATCGGCCAGATGCTCGTCAAGTCGGCCAGGGCACAGGACCTGCCGGTGATGCAGGCCGTCGCCCTGCTGACGGCCGCGGCCATCATGCTCACCGCTCTGCTGACGGACATCGTCTACATGCTGGCGGACCCGCGGGTCCGTCTGGGAGGCCGGTCATGACCACGTCGTACGAACGGGACACCCGTGCCGCCCGGCCCCGGGACAACGAGAGCGCCGGGAAGCGCCGGCGGCGCCTGCCGCGCTGGTCGGTCATGGGACTGTCGCTCGTGGTCATCGGCGTCGTCGTCTTCCTGACCGTCGTCGGAACGGCCATCGCCCCGCACGACCCGGCCGCCCAAGACCTCTCCCGGATCGCGGACGGGCCCTCCGCCCAGCACTGGCTGGGTACCGACGTCCTGGGCCGCGACACCCTCTCCCGGGTCGTCGCCGGAGCCCGGTCCGCCTTCGTCGGCCCCCTGGTCATCGCCGCCGGATCCTTCCTCCTCGGGAACCTCCTGGGCCTCTGGGCCGGGTACCGCGGCGGACGGGTCGACGGGCTCGTCATGCGCTGGGTCGACGTCATGTGGTCCATCCCGGCCCTGCTGGTGCTGATCGTCCTCGCGGGCTCCCTAGGCGCCGGGTACTGGACGACCGTCGCCATCCTCGTCGTCCTCACCGCCCCGTTCGACACCCGCGTGGTCCGCGGGGCGACCCTGGAACAGGTGCCCCGCCCATACGTCGAGTCCGCCAAGGTGCTCGGGGTGCCGGACCGGCGGATCGTCCTGCGGCACATCTGGCCCAACGTCCTGCCGGTATCGATCGCCAACGCCTTCCTGGTGTTCGCCAGTTCGGTCGGCGTGCTCGCCGCCATGTCGTTCCTCGGACTCGGCGTCCCGCCGGGCACACCGGACTGGGGCCTCATGCTCGCCGAGAACCAGGCCCTCCTCTTCACCCAGCCGCTCGCCGCGCTCGCGCCCGGCGTGATGATCGTCGTCATCGCCACCGCGATGAACCTGGCTGGAGACGGCATCTACGAACGGCTCTCCGCCCGAGGAGGCACGGCATGACGCAGCACAGCGATAGCCACAGCGAGGGGACCGGCATGAGAACCACGGCCCAGGACACCCGTCAGCCGCTCCTGTCGGTCAGCGGCCTCCGGGTCGAGCGGCAGGGCCCCGGCGGCTCCCGGACCGTCGTCTCCGGCGTCGGTCTGGAGGTCGCCGCGGGCGAGACCGTCGGCGTCGTCGGCGAGTCCGGCAGCGGCAAGTCGATCACCATGCGGGCCGTCCTGGGCCTCCTGCCCCGGGGGCTGGCGGCCACCGGCGAGGTGCGCTACGGCGACCGCGACCTGCTCGGACTGTCCGAGCGCGCCTGGCGCAGGACCGTACGCGGCACCGAGATCAGCATGATCATGCAGGACCCGTTCACCATGCTCAACCCCATAGCGACCTGCGGCGACATCATCGGCGCCTCGCTGCGCCGCCACGGCGGGGTGACCGGCCGCCGGGCCCTGCGCGAGGAGTCCGTCCGCCGGCTGCGCGAGGTCGGCATCGACGACGCCACCGTCGTCGACCGCTACCCCTTCCAGATGTCCGGCGGAATGCGGCAGCGCGTGGGTATCGCCGCCGCCCTCGCCGGCGACCCCCGCATCCTGATCGCCGACGAACCCACCACCGCCCTGGACGTCACCACCCAGCGCGAGATCCTGTCCCTGATCAAACGCATCCAGGCCGACCGCGGCATGGCCCTGATCCTCATCACCCACGACCTGCGCGTCGCCTTCGCCATGTGCGACCGGCTGCACGTCCTGTACGCGGGCTCGGTCGTGGAGAGCGCCCGCGCCGCGGACATCGACGCCGAACCGCTGCACCCGTACACGAACGCCCTGCTGCTCGCCGAACCCCCGGTGGACCGGCGCGTCGGCGAGTTGGTGTCCATCCCGGGCTCGGTCCCCGCACCGGACGAGGTCGCCGGGGGCTGTGTGTTCGTCTCCCGGTGCCCGTGGGCGACGGACGTCTGCCAGGACGGCACCCCGCCCCTGCTGGAGGTCACCCCTGGCCGCTGGTCGGCCTGCGCCCGCCTCACGGCGGCCCGGACCGAGATGACACGCCTGCGGGAACGGGCCGGCCAGGACCTCCCCTTCTCCGACGACACCCCGGAGAAGGAACCGGTGCTGTCCGGCGTCGGGATCTCCAAGGTGTTCACCGGCGCCGGGGGAGGGCCGGTCCACGCCCTGGACGACGTCTCGGTCACGGTGGCGCAGCACGAGAGCGTCGGCATCGTCGGCGAGTCCGGATCCGGCAAGTCCACCCTGGCCCGGGTCCTGGTCGGCCTGGAGAAGCCCACCACCGGGACGATCGCCATCGACGGTATCCCGGTCACCGACTGGGGCCGGCTCAGCCGGTCCGACCTGCGGCGGATCCGCCGGACCGTCCAGATCGTCTTCCAGGACCCGTACTCCAGCCTCAACCCCCTGCGGTCCGTCGGCTGGACCCTCGCCGAGGCCATCACCACCCACCGGCCGGATGCCAAGAACGTCGGCGCCGAGGTCGAACGGCTCCTGGACGAGGTGGGACTCGCCTCCGCGTACGCCCAGAAGCGGCCCGCAGCCCTGTCCGGCGGCATGCGGCAGCGGGTCGCGATCGCCCGCGCCCTCGCGACCCGCCCCAAGATCCTCATCTGCGACGAGTCCGTGTCCGCCCTCGACGTGTCCGTACAGGCCCAGATCCTCAATCTCCTGGTCCGGCTGCGCGACGAACACGACCTCGGCTACCTCTTCATCACCCATGACCTGGCCGTCGTCCGACAGGTGACGGAACGCCTGTACGTCATGCACCGGGGCCGGGTGGTCGAGTCCGGCGCGACCGCGCAGGTGATCGACAACCCGCGGGCTCCGTACACGATCCAGCTCCTCGCCTCCGCGCCCCGGGCCGAATCGGCATGGCTCGAAGGAACCGGGCGGCGCGATGACTGAACTCGCCGCCCGCGTCCCCACCGCCATCGACGCCCTCGCCGAGGGAGGCCCTAGCGCTCGGGAACGTCGGCATGGACACCCTCCGCGCGGGGCTGCTCCCGTGACGGTCCGTCAGCGGTCCGGGCACTGACCGCGCGCCCGCATCGCGGCGCGGACCCGCTCCTCGGCCAGAGCTCTGGCCGTGTCATGGGGGGCCAGGGCACGGGTCAGGCTCTCCCGGACGACCTGGGCGGTGTTGGCCCGCATCCGCTCCGAGATCATCTCCCGGACCGTGCCCGGGTCGACGGTGAACGGCGAGCGCCGGGCCTCCATGGAGTGTGCCGCGGCCACGATCCCCCCGGCGTTGGCGATGAAGTCCGGGACGACCATGACCCCGCGCTCGAAGAGGACGCGTTTCGCCGCCGGGGTGGTCGGCAGGTTCGCGGCCTCCACGACGAGCCGGGCCGTCGTCCGCGTGGCCACCTCCTCGCCGATGAGGTCCTCCCTGGCCGCTGGGACCATGATGTCGCAGTCGGCGGTCAGGGCGGTCTCCGTGTCCGTGCCGCCGCCGCAGTGCAGGACGCAGTCCTCGCCGTACGCATCCCGGGCGGCCACGAGACGCGCGATGTCCAGGCCGTCCGGGTCGGTCACGGAACCCCGGGCGGTGGACACGGCGACGACCACGGCCCCCAGCGCGACCAGGCGTTCCGCGACGGCCTGGCCGACGGCCCCGAACCCCTGGACGGTCACGCGCGCTCCGTGCAGCGGCAGATCCAGCTCCCGGGCCGCCGCGTCCACGGCCTCCGCGACCCCGAACCCGGTCAGCCCGAGCCGGTCGTACGGCAGTCCGCCCAGGCTCGCGGGCAGACCGACGGCCACCCCGCGGTCGCGGAGTTCGTCCACGAAGACCGCCGCGTCCTCCTCGCTCAACCCCATGTCCAGGCCGAAGACGTACTCACCGGGCACCTCGTTCGCCAGGGCGCGGGCGAAGGCGCGCAGGACGCCCTCCTTGCCGGGCGCCGTCGGATCACCGAGGATCCCCGCCTTGGCACCGCCGTGGAACAGGTCGCAGGCCGCCCACTTCCAGGTCATCGTCCGGGCCAGCCGTGCGACCTCCTCGACGTCGAGGTCCGGGCTCATCCGGGTGCCGCCCTTGCCCATGCCGCGGGCGGTGTTGTCGATGACCAGGACGCCGCGCATACCTGTTCGGCGGTCGGACACACAGACCACCTTCTCCGGTCCCCACGCGTCCATCAGTTCCAGGGTGTCTCGGGCCACGGGTCCGCCTCCTTCCGTCGGATCAATGGCTCCCACCCTGCGGGACGTACGCGGCGGACGGCAGGCCCCGGAGGACGACAGTCGGTCCGCCGAGACTCAGCAGATCTTGCCCTCGTTCGGACCGGGCTCCGGCATCCGCCGCCGGGCTACCTCCGCGATCGTGCTCAGGGCCAGCTCCACCGCGGGACTCGGATCGACGCGTCGCCGGACCGCGATCACCTGCCGTCGCGCCGTGCAGTCCCGCAGCCGGACCGCCCGGACCCCCGGACCGGGCTGGGCACCGAGCCGGGGCACCAGGGCCACCCCAAGCCCGGCCGCGACGAGGCTTCGGACGACGTCGTAGTCGTTGGTACGGAAGTCGACCTTGGGCACGAACCCCTCGGCGCCGCACAGCCGGTGCAGACAGGCCGACCCGCCCGTGCCCACGGTCGTCGAGATCCAGGACTCCTCCCGCAGATCGTCCAGCGCGGCCGATTCGGACAGGCGGTGATCGTCCGGCACCATCAGCACCAGGTCCTCGCTGGACACGGTGGTCCGCCGCACCTCCCGGGGCCAGGCCCGGGGCACGGTGTCGTACGCGTACACCAGGGCGAGGTCGAGCACCCGGTCGGACACCAGGGGGAGGAGCCGGTCGGGCTCGCCCTCCTCCAGTTCGATGGACACCTCGGGGAGCCGACGGGCGATTTCGGCGATGGCCGTCGGTAGCAGATACTCGCTCGCGGTCGGGAAGCTCCCGATCCGCAGATGTCCCAGCCGCCCCTCGGCCATCGACCGGACGTCGGCCTCCAGACCGTCGAGCAGGGCCAGGGCCTCCGCCGCGCGCCGCACCAGGAGTTCGGCCGCCGGGGTCGGCCGGACCGACCGGGCGTGCCGGTCGAACAGCCGCATCCGTACATCCCGTTCCAGCGCCGACATCTGCTGCGAGACCGCCGACGAGGTGTACCCCAGCTCCCTCGCCGCGGTCGCGAACGAACCGGTCCGTACGACGGCCCCCAGGGTCCGCAGATGCACCGGGTTGATCACGTTTCGAGTCCTCTCCTGCGCCGTCGCATGCCCCACCGATCATCGCCCCGGTGGACAGGTAAGAGCAAGCATCGCTGGTGCTTGGCCCATGAGCCCGCGGCTTCGGACGGTCGTCACGGCCTGGTGCCGCGCCACAGACTGGACGGGCAGCCAAGGAGTGTGGACATGGAGACCATCGACGGGCATTTCGTGCGCCGGATGCGCGAGACCGCCGCCGGAGCCGAGCGCGACCCCGGAGTCCCGGAACAGTGCCCCAGAGTCCTGTCACCCCGGGAGCGCCAGGAACTGCTGGCCTGTTTCGAGGCCCAACTCCTCAGCCGACACACGGACTTCGCCTGCCGCGCCCTCCAGGCCCGCGGCGAGGTCTTCTACACCATCGGCTCGTCCGGCCACGAGTCCAACGCGGCCGTCGCCCTCGCCCTGCGTCCCACCGACCCCGCCCTCCTGCACTACCGGTCCGGTGGCTTCTACGCCGCACGCGCGGGCCAGGTCCCCGGCACCTCCGCTGCCCACGACATCCTCAGCGGCGCCATGTCCTCGACCAGCGACCCCATCTCGGGTGGACGGCACAAGGTCTTCGGCAGCGTCCCGCTCCACGTCATCCCCCAGACCTCCACCATCGCGTCCCACCTTCCCCGGGCTTTCGGCCTCGCCTACGCCCTCGACAGCGGCGCCCGGCACCGGGCCGACTCCCCGTGGCCCGCCGACGCAGTCGTGATCACCAGCTTCGGCGACGCCTCCGCGAACCACTCCACCGCCCTCGGCGCCCTCAACGCCGCCGCGTACTGCGCCCACCGCCGGATCCCCCTCCCATCCTGTTCGTCTGCGAGGACAACGGACTCGGTATCAGCACCAAGAGCCCGGCCGGCTGGGTGGAGAACCTGCTCCGCAGCATCCCCGGCGTCGACTACTTCCACGGCTCGGGCACCGACCCCCGCCGTCTGCTGCGCACGGCCCATGAGGCGGCGGCCGTCGTCCGGACCGAACGCCGCCCGGCGGTCCTCCACCTGGAGACCGTCAGGCTCATGGGCCACGCCGGCTCCGACGCCGAGATCGCCTACCGGTCCCGCCGCGAGATCCAGGCCGAATACGCCAAGGACCCTCTCCTCGCGACCGCCCGCACCCTCACCCGCCTGCGCGTGATGAGCCCGGCGGACATCCTCGACCGGTACGACGCGGTACGCGCCGAGGTCGCGGACACCGCCGCCCGCATCCCCCGCGACCACCTCACCTCTGCCCCGGCGGTCACCGCCCCCCTTACCCGGACCGCCCCCGAGGAAGGCCGCCGCGTCTCACTCCGGGCCGCTCCCGGCCGCACCGACGTCTTCCGCGCCCGGCTCCCCGAACAGGAGCCCCCGCAGACACTCGCCCAGACCATCAAGGACGCGATGGCCGCTCTCCCGGACACCCTGGTCTTCGGGGAGGACGTCGCGCGCAAGGGCGGGATCTACGGCGTCACCCGCGGCCTCCAGAAGACCTTCGGCCCGGACCGCGTCTTCGACACCCTCCTCGACGAACAGACCGTCCTGGGCATCGCCCTCGGCTCCGCACTCGCCGGATTCCTCCCCGTCCCCGAGATCCAGTACCTCGCCTATCTGCACAACGCCGAGGACCAGCTCCGCGGCGAGGCGGCCGGCCTGCGATTCTTCTCCAACGGGCAGTACGAGAACGGCATGGTCGTCCGGATCGCGGGCCTCGCGTACCAGAAGGGCTTCGGCGGCCACTTCCACAACGACAACTCCCTCGCCGTCCTCCGGGACATCCCCGGACTGGTCCTCGCCGTACCCAGCCACCCCGCCTCCGCCGGAGGACTGCTCCGGCACTGCCTGGCCCTCGCCCGCACCGAGGGCCGGGTCTGTGTGTTCCTCGAACCGATCGCGCTGTACCACCAGCGGGACCTGTTCGATGGCGACGCGGCCTGGCTGGCGCCTTACCCCGCCCCCACGGCCTGGGAGAACGACGACACGTGCGCCCTGGGACGCGTACGCCCGGTGCGCGACGGCCGGGACCTGCTGCTGGTCACCTTTGGGAACGGCGTACGGATGAGCCTGCGGGCCGCGGCCACGCTCGCCCGACAGGGCGTCGACTGCGCCGTCCTGGACCTCCAGTGGCTCGCGCCGCTCCCCGAGGACGCCCTGCTCGCCGCCGCCGGGGAACACACCCGGATCCTCGTGGTCGACGAGACCCGCCGCAGCGGCGGCGTCTCGGAGCAGGTCGTCGCCACCCTCCTCGACCGCGGCCACCCCGGCCGGATCGCCCGGGTCACCGGCACCGACAGCTTCATCCCGCTCGGACCTGTCGCCGACCACGTCCTGCTGTCCGAGGACGACATCGTTACCGCGGCCATCGCCCTGGCCCGGCACCCCGCCCCCTGACCCGGAGGAGATCCGTGAAGACCGCCCGCCCGCCGCAGCCCGCCCCCCTCGACTTGGCCGGGATCGACGACCTGCTGACCCCGGAGGAGAAAGAGGTGCGCGCCTCCGTACGGACCCTGTGCGAGCGCCGCATCCAACCGCACATCGCCCAGTGGTACGAGGACGGCGCGATCCCTGACATCCGCGGACTCGCCCGGGAACTGGGCGCCCTGGGGCTCCTCGGCATGCACCTGGACGGCTACGGCTGCCCCGGCATGAGTGCCACCGACTACGGACTCGCCTGCCTGGAACTGGAGGCGGTGGACTCGGGCATCCGCTCCCTGGTGTCCGTCCAGGGCTCCCTGGCCATGTACGCGATCCACCGCTGGGCCACGGAGGAGACCCGGCAGCGATGGCTCCCGGGCATGGCCTCCGGCGACCTGATCGGCTGCTTCGGCCTCACCGAACCCGACTGCGGCTCCGACCCGGCTGCCATGCGGACCCGGGCCGTCCGCGACGGCGGCGACTGGGTCATCGACGGCCGCAAGATGTGGATCACCAACGGGTCGGTCGCCGACGTGGCCGTGGTCTGGGCGCAGACCGCCGACGGAATCCGGGGATTCGCGGTGCCCACCGGAACCCCGGGCTTCTCCGCCCCCGCGATCAGCCACAAGATGTCCCTGCGCGCGTCCGTGACGAGCGAACTCATCCTGGAGGGCGTCCGCGTCCCGGACGTCTGCGCCTTCCCCGAGGCCCGCGGCCTGGCGGGCCCGCTGAGCTGCCTGAACGAGGCACGCTACGGAATCGTCTGGGGCGCCCTCGGCGCGGCCCGTTCCTCCCTCGCGTCGGCGCTCTCCTACGCGGGCACCCGTGAGCAGTTCGGCCGTCCCCTCGCCGCGTTCCAGATGACCCAGCAGAAGCTCGCCGACATGAACGTCGAATATGTGAAGGGTCTTCTCCTGGCACTCCACCTCGGCCGCCGCAAGGACGCGGGCACGCTGCATCCCGCGCAGATCAGCCTCGCCAAGCTGAACAACGTCCGGGAGGCTCTGACGATCTGCCGCGCCGCGCGGACGATCCTAGGCGCCAACGGGATCTCGCTGGAGTACCCGGTCATCCGCCACATGAACAATCTGGAGTCGGTCCTGACGTACGAGGGAACGACCGAGATGCACACCCTGGTGGTCGGCCAGGCGATGACGGGGATCCCGGCGTTCCGCTAGGTGTGGAGGGGCAGCGCCCGGTGACCCGCCTCAGCGTTCGGCGAGCGCGGCCATCCACGACTCGACCTCGTCCGGGCGGCGGGGCAGCGCCGAGGACATCAGGCGGGCGCCGTCCTCGGTGATCAGCAGGTCGTCCTCGATGCGCACGCCGATGCCGCGCAGCTCCCGCGGCAGCGTCAGGTCGTCCGGCTGCAGGTACAGGCCCGGCTCGACCGTGAGCACCTGGCCCGCCTCCAGCACGCCGTCCAGGTACTGCGAGGCGCGGGCCTTGGCGCAGTCGTGCACGTCCAGGCCGAGCATGTGCCCGCTGCTGCACAGCGTGTAGCGCCGGTACAGGTCGTCCTCGGCGGAGGACAGCACGCCCCAGTCCCGCAGGCCCTCGGCGATCACCGCCATCGCCGCCCGGTGGAAGTCGCGGAAGCGCGCCCCAGGCCGCAGCGCGGCGATGCCGGCGTTCTGCGCCTCGTACACCAGCTCGTACACCTGCCGCTGGACCGGGCCGAAGCGGCCGGACAGCGGCAGGGTGCGGGTGATGTCGGCGGTGTACAGATCGTCGGTCTCGACGCCCGCGTCGAGCAGCAGCAGCTCGGCCGGGTTCAGGCGGCCGTCGTTACGGATCCAGTGCAGCACGCAGGCGTGCGCGCCCGAGGCCGCGATCGTCTCGTAGCCGGTGGCGTTGCCCTCCAGCCGGGCGCGCAGGCCGAAGACGCCCTCGACGTAGCGCTCGCCGCGCGGGTGGGTCAGCGCCCGGGGCAGCGCGCGCACGACGTCCTCGAAGCCGCGGGCGGTGGCGTCGACCGCGTGCTGGAGTTCGGCGATCTCCCATTCGTCCTTGATCAGGCGCATCTCCGACAGGAACGTGGTCAGCTCGGCGTCGCCCTCGTGCTCGGGCACGCGCGCGTCCACGGACGCGTCCACGCCGCGCAGCACCCGGGCGGGGCCGGTCAGCGCCTCGGGCAGCCGGTCGAGGCGCGCGCACTCGATCTGGTGGAGCGCCTCGGCCTCCTCCAGCGTGGGACGCGCGCCGACCCAGAACTCCCCGTACCTGCGGTCGCGGTAGAACTCCTGCCCGGCCTCGCCCTCGGCGGAGCGGGGCGAGCGGGGGCGGGTGAACAGCGTGGCCTGGCCCGACGGCGCGATGACCAGCACGTCGTCCGGCTCCTGCCCGCCGGTGAGGTAGGCGTACGCGCTGTGCGGGCGGAAGCGGTGGTCGCAGTCGTTGCTGCGCACCTTGAGCGTGCCCGACGGGATCACGAGCCGCTCGCCGGGGAACCGCTGGACGAGCGCGGCGCGCCGCTTGGCCGTGTACGCCGCCAGGGGAGACGGCGTGAGGCCCGCGCGGCCGGTGTCCTCCCAGCCAGTGGTCATGAAGGCGGCCAGCGCGTCGGAGACGGGCAGGTCGTGGCTTCCGGTGTTCAGGTGTTCGCTCATTGCGGTCCTCGTGGGAGACGATGGTGTGTGGCATGGTACTCATCGCCCCGGGGCTTCGGGCCGACCCGGAATCGGCCCCTACCCGTGCGGCTTTACCGGGCGGAACGCTTAACGATGACATCAGGTGGGGAAGTCACAGGTACTCTCCGGGTTCCCAGCATCACGAGGTGATGTCGATGCTCATCAGCGCGATCCTGCGGCGCAAGGGAAGCACGGTGGTGACCGTCCGCCCGCAGGCCACGGTAACGGAACTGCTCTCCATCTTCTCCGGCCACAACATCGGCGCCGCCGTCGTGTCCGAGGACGGCATGGCGATCCTCGGCATCGCCTCCGAGCGCGACGTCGTCCGCCACCTCCACCGGCGCGGCCCCGTCGTCCTCACCGAGCCGGTGTCCTCCATCATGACCACCCCCGTCCGCACCTGCACGCCGGACGCCGACGCCGGCGACCTGCGCCAGACCATGACCGACCACCGCGTCCGCCACGTCCCCGTGGTCACCGACGGCCGCCTCGCCGGAATCGTGAGCATCGGCGACGTCGTCAAGAGCGCCATCGAAGAGCTGGAGGCCGAGAAGGCCTACCTGGTCGACTACCTGCACGGGTGAGCGTGGCAGGAAGGCCGTGCGCGGGACACCGCGAGAGGCGTCCGTGAGAACGGCCTACATCGTCGGGATCTCGGTCCCCGCCGCCGAGTTCCGCGCGCGCCTGGCCGAGATCCCGGGCGCCGTCCTGGTCCGGGAACTCCCGCCCGCCCGCGTCGTGGTCGTCCTCCCGGACGGCACGTCCGCCAAGACGCTCGCCTCCCTCCCGGGCGTCACCTCCGTAAGGGAGGACCGCCCGGAGCGGCTGCTCCGCGCGGACTCCCGCGACCGCCCCTGACCGCTGCGGATCCCCGAGATCCGCCCTGACCGCCGGTGGCCGGGCCGCGGCGCAATCATTCTTCCGCCGGAGGCGGGGGCGTCCTGGCCCCTACTGGCGGTCCCCGTGCTGCTTCAGGCCGCTGAGGAACGCCTGCCATTCGCCTGTGGTGAAGAGGAGCACGGGCCCGTGCGGGTTTTTGCTGTCGCGCACCGCGACGCCCCCGCGCAGGTTGCCCGCGACCTCGACGCACTGCCCGCCGTTGTCCGAAGACCGCGACGATTTCCGCCAGACGGCGGCACTCACATCCATTCCAGTCTCGCTTCCTCGATCATCCTCAGGGATACGTGCACAGGATAGGCCCAGGCACGTACCGCCTCATATCGGTTCCGAATGGACGTCACATAATCTCGGCTGCTAGTGATTTGTCCCTGCACCGGTGAGTCCGCGTGGACGGCCTCCGGTTGGCCGTGCGGAAGCTCGGCAATCATGAAGGCACCCGCCAGGCCGGCCAGGCAGTCGGGGTCGACGACCTGGATCGTGACGTTCGGCCGATCGGCCACTTCCGCTAGATAGCCGAGTTGTTCCCGCATCACTGCCGCGCCGCCGACGTTGCGGCGTAGAACTCCGGCGTCGATGAGAACGACGACGAGCGGAGGATTTGGTCTGTCGAGTACCTGGCGGCGTCGCATGCGGGCCACGACGCTTTTCTCCACCTCTTCCGGATCTGCTTGCGGTCCCCGACTGAACAGTTCCCTGGCGTAGGACTCGGTCTGGAGGAGGCCCGGTACCAGCAATGGGTCCCAGGAGCGCAGGACGATGGCCTGCGGTTCGATCTCCTCGGCCCAGCCCGCGAACCAGATCGGGCCGCCGGGACGGATGGTGATGCGCCGGTGAAGGGCCGCGAAATACGCGCCACCCGCCGAGGCGAAGAGCCGGTCCAGCTTCTCGGCGTCGGACTTCGATGGCGTACGTGTCGCGGTCTCCAGGCGGCTGACCTGCGTCTGCGTGCAGCCGAGGCGTGCGGCGACGGCGGCCTGCGACAGTTGCGCGGCCTCGCGGAGGCGGCGCAGTTCGTTGCCGAAGATCGCGCGTGGGGAATCGGGGCCGGGGAACGCTTGGACGCTCATTTGCTTTCCTCTCTAAACAGAGAAAAACGGGCCTTTCAGCTCTGGCGGCAATGTCGGCCGCCGGTTGGGTAAACCAGAAACTGTCATCGCAGGGTCTTCCTTCCAGAAGGGGGGCGGCGCATGAATCCGCCGGTCGCGAGGGCAATTCAATCACGATTACTCGTCAATGAAGGAGGAAATGAAAAGCCGCCCCGGCATCGTATGAACGATGCGCGGGACGGCTGCTGATGACCGCGTACAGGCGAGCGGGCGCCTCTGCGCGGTGTGGTGGTTTAGGCGGTGCGGCGGCGGAGGGTGGCGGCGGCGAGGGTCAGGGTCACGATGACGCAGGCGACGATGATCGTGAAGTCGCGCCAGAGGGTGCCGGTGGCCGAGGTGTGCGCGCCGACCTCCTGGAGGGCCTCGACGGCGTACGTCATCGGCAGCACGCCGCTGATCGCCTCCAGCCAGCCCGCCATCTGGTCCCGGGGGACGAACAGGCCGCACAGGAGGATCTGGGGGATCACCACGATCGGCATGAACTGCACGGCCTGGAACTCGGTGCGGGCGAACGCGCTGCACAGCAGGCCGAGGGCGACCCCGAGCACGGCGTTGGCGATCGCGATGAGGATCACCAGGCCGACCGCGCCCGAGGTGTCGAGCCCGAGCAGCCAGTAGGCGACGGCGGAGGCGATCGAGGCCTGGACGGCGGCGGCGACGCCGAACGCGAGCCCGTAGGCGAACAGCAGGTCCAGCTTGCCCATCGGCGTGGTGAGCAGCCGTTCCAGCGTGCCCGTGGTGCGCTCGCGCAGCATCGCGATGCTGGTGATGAGGAACATGATCGTGAACGGGAAGACGCCGAGCATGACCAGGCCGGTGCGGTCGAAGACGCCGGGCACGTCCTGGAACATGTAGTAGATCAGTGCGAGCAGCAGGACGGGCACGACGACCAGGAGCGCCATGGTGCGCCGGTCGTGGCGGAGCTGGCGCAGGATGCGCGCCGTGGTGGCGGCGAGGATGCGCGCGTTCACGAGACCACCGCCTCGGCGCGGATCAGGTGGAGGAAGGCGGCCTCCAGGTCGGCGGTGCCGGTCCCGGCCAGGATCGCGCCCGGCGCGTCGTCGGCGATGAGCCGTCCCTCGCGGATGAGCAGCAGCCGGTCGCAACGGCCGGCCTCGTCCATCACGTGGCTGGAGACCAGGACGGTGGTGCCCTGGGCGGCCAACGCGCGGAAGCGCCGCCACAGCTCGTCGCGCAGGACGGGGTCCTGCCCGACCGTCGGCTCGTCGAGGATCAGCACCGTCGGCCGGCCGACCAGGGCGCAGGCCAGCGACGCGCGGGCGCGTTGCCCGCCGGACAGGGCGCCGACGAGCTGCCCGGCGGCGTCGGCGAGACCGACGCCGGCCACGGCCGCGTCCGCGTCGTCCGCCGTGACGCCCTTGTAGAGCGAGGCGAAGTAGCGGGCGTTCTCGCGGACCGTCAGGTCGGCGTAGACGCTGGGCGCCTGCGTGAGGTACCCGATCATGCCGCGCAGCGGGGCGGACCCGGCCGGCATGCCGAGCACGGTGACCGTGCCCGACTTCACCGTCTGCACGCCGACGATGGCGCGCATGAGGGTGGTCTTCCCGCTGCCGCTCGGGCCGAGCAGCCCGGTGACGCTGCCCCGCGGGATGGAACAGCTCAAACTGTGCAGAACGCGGCGCCTGCCACGTTCGACCACGAGATCACGAACCTCGATCGCGGGTTCCATAGGTACCACGGACTCCCTGGCGGACAAACTCAACGAGTGATGAAATCAAGGTAGTTGAGATCGCGAAGGCCGACAAGGGGGCGGGCGATAACGGAAGAACGCCCTGCCGGGAGCCCGGCAGGGCGTTCGGGGCGAGCCCGCGATCGAGGTCCGTCAGCGCGGAGCCTCGGCGCCGACCGCAGGCTCGCCGGACGCGAGGGCCGCAGGTTCGCTTGATGCGACACCTGTCGGCTCGCCGGACGCGACGGCCGTCGCCGGCAGGGCGCTCGCGGGGGCCTTGCGGTGCTTGCGCAGCACCTTGAGCAGGCGGTCCGGGCGGAGCAGGCCCTCGGGGCGGTCGAGCAGGCCGGTGACGCGGACGAACGCCGACGAAAGCGACGAATCGACGACCGCCGCCGCGTGCAGCCGGGGCAGGTAGGCGTTCACCAGGCGCACCTTCGGCGTACGGCGCCCGCGCACGCCCGGGAAGGCCAGGTCGGTGCCCGTGGCGATGCCCCAGGGGACGTCCACCACCTTGGCGACCGCCTTGAAGTATGCCTTCCAGCCCGGCGCGCGCCCGCCGGACAGCAGCCGGCGCAGGGTCGCGGCCTCCAGGGAGGCGACCGTCATCCCCTGGCCGTAGATCGGGTTGAACCCGCAGATGGCGTCGCCGAGCACGAGCAGCCCGTCCGGGAAGCGCGACAGCTTCTCGTAGCGCCGCCGCACGTTGGCCGGGTACTGGATGGCGACCGGATCGGTGAGCGGCTCGCCGTCCACGATCAACCGGTGGACGTCGTCGAAGGGCAGGCTTTCGGCGAAGGCGAGGAAGCCGTCGTGGTCGGTCGGCGGATGGTCGCCGAGCAGCCCGGCCAGCGTGACCAGGAACCGCCCGTCCTCCTGCGCGGACACGGCGGCGGCGCGGGGGTGCTCGGGGGTCCAGTTGGCCAGGATGAGACGGTCGCCGCGCAGCGCGTCCGGCGCGAGGCGATACGCGCGCGACGCGTAGCCCACGCCGATGTGGATCTTGTCGACCCGTGGCGGCCGGTACCCCAGCTTCTCCAGCCACACCGGCGTGCGCGAGCCCCGCCCGGAGGCGTCGACCACCAGGTCGGCGGGGATGCCGCGCAGCTCGCCGCCCGGCCCCCGCATGGTCACGCCGGTGACGGTCCGGCGGTCGGCGGTGGTGGTCAGCCCCGCGATGTCGTGGCCGTCGCACAGCCATACGCCCGGCAGCGCCAGCACCCGCGCACGTACGTGCGCCTCGAGCAGGGGACGGCTCGGGAACAGCACCGGCTGGCCGATGTCGACCCGGCTGATCCGGTGGCCCGACAGCAGCCAGCGGATCCCGCCCAGCAGGTCCCCGGCGGGCGCGCCCGCGGCGACCACTTCGGCGGTCAGCCCCGGGAACAGCTCGTCCAGCACCTCCCCGCCCCGGGCGAGAAGCGCGTGCACGTGGTGCCCCTGCGGCACGCCCCGCCGCTGCGCCGCCTCGCGCGGCAGGACGTCCCGCTCCACGATCGTCACCTTGTCGTAGAACTCGGCCAGCACCCGCGCGGCCAGCAACCCGGCCATGCTGCCCCCGAGCACGACCGCCCGCGTTCCCGCCATCCGCGCCACTTTCCGGCCCCCATTGTCCGACGCCTGCCGTCGATTCAGCATCCGCCGCGGACGGGGCCCGGACATCTCCGAGCGTGCCGTACGGCCGGAGGGCGCCCGGACACGCGGACGGGGCCGGTAGGATGCCGGCCCCGTCGTCGTGGTGCTGGTGAACTATCCGGTCGTGACCTACTGAACGGTGATCTTGTCGACCTCGACCGTGACGCCCTTCACCTCAGGTGTGGACGTCGCCGTCGTGATCGAGCCGACGCCGGACGTCACTCCCTTCACCTTCAGCGTGTAGGTCAGCTTGCCGCCGGGCGCGCCCGGGGTGCTGCTCACACGGTAGTCCTCGACCGGAGGCCCGGAGATCTGGCCGCCGGCCGTGCCCTCGGCGTTCTCGGCGCCCACGGTCAGCCCGTAGGACGGCCCGGGGTCGCCGGGGAGGTTGGACGGGTTGTAGGCGTAGGTGATGTCCTCGGTGCCGTTGACGCCGATCCACTGCTGGAAGGCCTTCAGCCCGGTCTGGCCGAACAGGTGGACGCGCCACTCCAGGACGAGCCAGGTGTCGACGCCGTCGGTGAGCGTACCGGCGTAGACGCCCGGCGCGCCCGTGCCGTCCAGGTCGGTCCAGTAGGACGCCAGCACGTTGTTGGGCGCCGCCGGGTCCGGCAGCGTCTGCGGCGCGAAGTCCACGTCGGCCGAGCCGGAGCTGCCGCCGGGGATGCTGTAGCCGTTGGAGACGACGCCGATGCGGTTGTAGGTCTTGCCCGCGTAGACGAAGCCCGGGACGTTGAAGTTGATCGCTTCCTCGTCGCCGATCGGGTTCGGCGTGATGCCGAACAGGTCGAGCGGCAGGTAGCCCGCCGGGCCCGTGCCCGGGGCGATGCCGGGCTTGTCGGGCTGGCGGCCCGGGAGTGCGGCCTTGGCCGTGGCGATCTGGCTGCCGACCTTGGTCGCGCCGGTCACGCTGTTGAGCCGCAGCTTGGAGTCCAGCGTGGTCAGCGCGGTGACCTCGGTGTCCTTCAGCGTGGTGTTCTCGACGGTGACCGTGCAGGTGGACTCGCCGGTGTTCTTGGCGATGGTGCTCGGCGCGCAGGTCTGGTCGACCGGGACCGCGCCCTCCTGGCGGTAGAAGGCCACCGGCAGGTGCAGGTTACGGCTGCCGCCGACCTGCTTCAGGTTGACCTGGCCGAAGTACTGACCGTCGGGCAGGTCGGGAGCGGCGATCAGGACGGTGAGGTCCTGCGTCTTGCCGGGCTTGACGGTGAACAGCGGGGGCAGCACCGTCACGGAGGCGCCGCTCGGGGCGGTGCCGGTGGCGGTGTAGACGAGCGTCTTGTCGGTGACGTTCTTGACCGTCCGCTTGGCCGTGATCGCGCCCGGCATGATCGGCGCGTTCACCGACGGCAGGTTCAGGTCGATGCGGTTGAGCGAGTCGCCTGCCGCGGCCGCGTAGTTGGCCGCGGTCTCGTCCAGCGTCAGACCCGGGTCGCCGGCCTTGGTGAGGTCGATGCGACCGCCGCCGTAGTCGAACGGGTCGGCCGGGGTGACCCGGTCCTCCTTGGTGACCGACGTCTTGGCCGTGGTCTCCAGGGCGGACTTGACCTGGCCCGGCGTCCAGTCCGGGTGCAGCGCGAACAGCAGCGCGCCGGCCCCGGCCACGTGCGGCGAGGACATCGAGGTGCCCGCGATGGCCTGGTACAGGTTGCCCGCGGGGCCTTCGGCGGCCGACTCGGGCGTCGGCGTGCCACCGGCGAGGATGTGCAGGCCGGGCGCGGTCACGTCCGGCTTGAGGAAGTCGCCGCCCGGTCCCCGCGAGGAGAACGAGGTCATGGCGTCGCCCTGCCAGGTGGTCTTGGTGCCCTGGGTGAACTTCGCGGTGGTCGCGGGGTTGGCGGCCAGGAAGTTCAGCAGGGTCGTGCTGTCAGGCTGATCGACGTGGACGGCCGGCAGCCAGTGGTTGTCGGTCATCACGTCGAGCGGCGTCGCGTTGTACATGATCATGCCGGCCGCGCCGCCCTGCTTGACGGTGAAGCCCTTCATGACGCGGCCGGGGCCGCGCTGGCAGAGAACGATCTTGCCGGCGAACAGGCCCGGCGGGGGCGTCCTCGTACACAGCGGGTCGGAGTACGGCGGGGCCGCGGCCGACACGACGGGGAGCGGCGAGCTGATGCCCGCCGTGATCGAGGCGCCCGAGACCGTGGCGGTCGCACCGCCGGCGCCGGTCAGCGTCACGGTCGACCGGTAGGTCCGGGTCTGCGTGGACGCGGCGACGGTGGTCACCCAGGGGCTGTGGTGGTCCGTGGTCGCCGCGCCGGGGCCCGAGTTGCCCGCGGAGGCCGAGACGAACACGCCGGCCGCGTACGCGTCGAGGAACGCCAGCTCCACCGGGTCGCTGTACGGGTCACTGCCGCCGGAGATCGAGAAGTTGATCACCCGGACGCCGTCGAGGATGGCCCGTCCCACGGCCGCGGCCGAGTCCGACGGGAAGCAGCCCTCGGCGCCGCAGATCTTGTAGACCGACACGGCCGCGGCGGGCGCGATGCCGTGGATCGGTCCCCGGCTGATGCCGAGCGGGTTGGCGTCGGCGACAGGGCCGCCCGCGGAGGTCGTCGCGGTGTGCGTGCCGTGGCCGTTGGAGTCACGGGCGCTGTCGGGGTACACCTCGCCGCCGAAGACGGCGTTGTAGGTGTCCAGGAACGGCCTGCCGCCGATCAGCTTGTTGTTGCAGACGAAGACGTCGGTGGCGGGCGTCAGCGGGTTGTCGCCGAAGTCGCAGACGCGCGGGGTGCCGTCCTTGGTCGGCGGGGGAGCGGGCAGGTTGCCCGGGTCCTTGAAGGACGGGTGCTCGGGCCAGACGCCGGAGTCCAGGTTCCCGTAGATCACGCCCTTGCCGGAGGACGGGCTGCCGCCGAGCTGGTTGTAGATCGTGGGGGCGCCGATGAAGTCGGGGCTGGAGTCGGTCAGCGGCTTCTGGAGCTTGTCCTCCTGCACCGCCGCGACGCCGGGGAGCTTCAGCAGCTCGACGGCCTTGTTGGCGGGCAGTCGCACGGTGATGCCGCCGTAGACCGTCCGCAGCCTCTGCCCGGCCCTCGCGCCCGGAACGTTCTTGCCGAGGGCGCTGAGGAAGTCGTTCTCGACGCCCTCGATGTGCTTCTCGTACTTCTTGGCGGCGTCGCTCTTGATGTCCAGGCTCTTGCCGGTGACCGACGGGCTCGTGCCCTTCAGGTCGTCGACGCCGCCCTTGTAGGCGGCCAGCGAGTCGTAGTCGAGCTTGACGACCACGTTGACCGGCGTGTTGCCGGTCGCCTTGAACAGCGCGGTGTCGCTCTTGGCCAGCTTGCCGCTGGGGGACTTGGCTCCCTGGACCCGGTCGACGGCGGTGAGGGGGGTCGCCTTCCACTTGCTCGTGGACGCCGCCGCCGGCCCCGGAGTGGGGGCCGCGGACGCCGGGACCGCCGGGCTGATCGCGCCGACGAGGACGAGACCGGCTCCGAGCGCCACGGCGCGGCGTGTCCGCGATAAGAGGAGAGGCAGGGGATTGCTTGGCACGGCACCTCCTGGAGGACCACTGGGACCTGCCGCCCAAAGGGCATGGAGAAGCCGCGCCGCCCGTACGAGGACATGACGAGGAGACTCCACCCTCCCCGTTGGGCGACATGTGCCCGGCCGCCCGGGTGTGCGGGCGACCAAACACAGGGGGAGTCTAAATGCCTGCTTGATATCCGCCTAGATCGATTTACCGACTGATCTGCGGCAATATATGACCAAAAGTGGACACATTCCGGTTAGATGGTGTGGTCGGTGCAGTTAGAAGAACGTTCCATTCGCCGGGACGTACAATCGGCGGCGTGAAGCTGAAGCTGGATCTCCACGACATCTACAACCGGGGCGCCGAGATCGACCGCGCCCTGCACGGGATCATCCAGGAGGCGGTGCGGAAGAAGGCCACCGAGGTCGAGATCATCCCGGGCAAGGGATCGGGCCAGCTCAAGAAGAAGGTCCTGCGCTTCCTGGACCAGAAGGAGATCAAGGCCCTGTACCACCGCATCGACAAGGACGCCAAGAACCACGGCCGCCTGTTCGTCTACTTCCGCTGGAAGTGACCCCGGTCTCGGGCGGAAGTCGCCCACCGGTCTGCTTGGTGGTTTTGCCGGGATGTGCGATACCGGACATAGGTGCTTGATGTCCCTATAACCGGAAATGGCCCCGCAAAGTACGCTCAGGGGCGTACGCAAGATCGCCTGGGGGTTCATGCGTTCGGCGCTGTGGACGCCGGAGACCTGGGAGCCGGACGCGTTGCCGCCGCACGCGCGCATCGTGAAGAGCGTCCAGCAGACAGAGGAGGCGCTGGAAGAGCTGGAGAAGTACTACGGCGCGGAGTACGCGGCCCGGCTCTACCGCAAGCCCCCCGCACGCCTTCGGGGGTATCGGGGACTTCGGGGCCATAAGGGGAGGAAGCGGTCGGCCATGCGCAGGGCCGGGTCCGTGCACTGCTCGGCGAGGAGGAGTGCGGCGAGGCCAAAGGCGTTCAGGCGTTCGATCGCTTCCTCGTTTCGAGCATAACCCCTGGTCATCGGCCCTGCGTTTCGGCCGGGAGGGTCGCGCGCCCAGCGATGTGTGGTGGCCCGCGCGTGGTCGTCCGCCTGCCCCGCGCGTGGTCGTCCGCGCGGCCCGCGGGTGGCTGCCCGCCGCTTATACCGCTTGTACGGTCGGGTTGTTGCACCGCTTGTCCGGTCGGGTCTTCCGCGGTCACCCCGCCGCCGGATGTCAGCGACCGGCGTCCGTACCCGTTCCTGCCGGTGTTCCGAGGATCGCGGCGAGCAGGCCGGGGAAGCGGTCCTCCAGGTCGTCCCGGCGCAGGCTCACGTACCGCTGCCGGCCCGAGGGGACGTTGCGGATCACGCCCGCCTCGCGCAGCGTCTTGAGCTGGTGGGACAGCGTGGACTTCGGGATCTCGCCGCCGGTGGGCTGGCAGGCGGCGACCTCCAGCGGGCCCTCCGCCAGCCGCCGCACGAGCGCGAGCCGCGCGGGGTCGCTCAAGGCGAACAGCACGTCGGTGACCGCCAGCTCGGCGGCCTCGGGATGTGCCAGCTCACGCGAGGTAGCATTCACGGTGCGATAATAGTTGAACAGTGGGCCCGGGTATCGTAACCTCTGATGGTTCGAAAAATTTGGAACAGTCAAGGGGGCGCCTCGATGCGCATCACCGAAGACGGGGCCACAACGCCGGCGACCGCCTCACCGCACGCCACACACGATCCCCGCCACGACGGGCACACCCCACGCGCCAGACGCCGTCCCGCCGCGGCGGGACGCCCGAGGCGGCGGATGTCACGGAGAGCCGGGTTCTGGCTGTTCGCGGGCACACTGCTCGCCTTCATGGCCGCCGCCGGCGCCCCCTCGCCCCTCTACGTCGTCTATCAGGCCCGATGGGGTTTCTCCCCCGCGACGCTCACCGCCGTCTTCGCCGTGTACGCGCTCGCCCTGCTGTGCGCGCTGCTCACCGTCGGAGGGCTCTCCGACTTCGTCGGACGCCGCCCCGTCCTGGTCGTCGCCCTGCTGCTGGAGGCCGTGGCCATGGCGATGTTCCTCACCGCAGGCGGGGCCGGGCATCTTCTCCTCGCCCGGGCGCTGCAGGGCCTCGCCACCGGCGCCGCGGCCGGAGCCATCAGCGCCGGGCTGGTCGACCTCCAGCCCGCCCCCGGATCCCGCCTCGGATCCCTGCTCAACAGTGTGGCGCCGACCGCCGGTCTCGCCGCGGGCGCCCTCGGCACCGGGCTTCTCGTGCAGTACGCGCCCGCCCCGACCGCCCTGGTGTTCGCCCTGCTCACCGTGGTCTTCCTGGCGCTGGCCTGCGCCGTCGCCTTCCTCCCCGACACGGTCGACCCCCGCCCGGGCGCGCTCGCCTCACTGCGCCCCAAGGTGTCGGTGCCCGCGGGCGCCCGCGGCGTCTTCCTCGCCGCGCTGCCGTGCCTGATCGCGACCTGGGCGCTCGGCGGCCTGTACCTCTCGCTCGGGCCCTCGCTGATGGCGGGCGTCCTGCACGTCACCGACCACTCCGTCGGCGGCCTCGTCGTCACCGCCCTCACGGGCGCGGGAGCAGTGGCCTCGATCGTCGTCCGCGACCTTCCCCCGCGCCGTGTGATGATCACCGGCTCGGCGACCCTCGCGGCCGGCATCGCCGTGACCCTGGCCGCGCTCGCCGTGTCGTCGGTGCTCCTCTTCTTCGCCGGCACGATCGTCGCGGGCTCCGGCTTCGGCACGTCCTTCCTCGGTGCCTTCCGCTCGCTGGCGACGCTCGCGGCCCCGTCCGAGCGCGCGGAGCTGTTCGCCGCGGTGTACCTCGCCAGCTACCTCGCTTTCAGCGTCCCCGCGGTCCTGGCGGGCAAGGCCGTCCCCGCCTTCGGCCTCGAACCCACCGCCCTCACCTATGGCGCCCTCGTCATCGCCCTGGCCCTCCTGTCCGCCACCATCACGGCCACCCGCCGCCCGTCCCTCGCCCACGGGACGCCTCCCGCCGGAGGAGCGGAGTAGGGCCTGAAGGGAGAGGGTTACGCCGGCCGGGGAGGCGGTGGGGTGTGCGGGGGAATCGGTCGGGCGGTGAGCCCAGGACGGCGCGGTGCGCGCTCGGCGTGCGGGCCGTCCTGTGCTCAAGACCGCGCCGGAGGTGAGGCGCTGCCATGGTCAGGGCAGCGCTGGGGTGCCCGGGGCAGGCCGTTGGCGTGGGTCAGGCAATGCCAGGGCGGACCGCCGGCTCAGGAGTGGGACGGGGGTGGCGCGCTGCCGTTGAAGAAGGGGTTCTCGGGGAGCCGTTCGGGGGTGACGAGCAGGCGGGCCACTCCGGCCTTCACCTGCCAGACGTTCCACACCGTCCAGTCTCCCGTCACCTTCCGTGCGGGCAGCGGCTCGAAGGAGAGCCCGCCGGTCCTCCCGTCCACTTTGACGAGGCTGAACACGGTGGTCAGGTTCCGCCTGCGGGCCTCCGCAAGGATCTCGCCCACTGGGCGGCCGTGTCGCAGCCTCACCCCGGCGAACATCTCGCCGGGAGCGGTGGCGGCGTCGAAGTTCGCGTACTCCTCGCCCTGCCTGGCCTGACGTCCCAGCCGGACGAAGACGCCGCCGGTGAAGCCCGCGGGGATGCGCATCACCATGACGCAGCCGGGTTCACGCCCGGGGTGGCAGTTCTCGGGGACCGTGTCCATGGTGAGGGGGACGCCGTTCACGACCGGGCCGGACGGGCTCGTCGTCACCTTGGCATCGGTGCCGAGGGCGCCGCCCGTCGTGATCATCATTCCGAGGATCTTTCCCACGGCCGCCGGGGAGACCGGCACCGGGCGCAGGTCGATGTTCAGGCCGACCGCCCGGAACGCCTCGGTGTACTTCCGATACTCGGCGAACGGGTCCTTGATGCGGGCGACGTACTGGTCGCCCTCGCGGACAATGTCGACGGCCGAGTTCGCGTAGCTCGTCGCGCTTCCCCCGCCCAGCAGGCCGGGACCGGCGACGACGCCCGCGGTGAGCAGCCCGGCGGCGGCCGCGCCCGCGGCCAGCCGGATCCGCCACGACCCGCGCGAGGCCGGTGGGACGGTCCGCGTGACCGGGACGGCCGGAAGCGCCGGCGCCTCGTCGTGGCCGGTCGTGCTAGGTGTGGACGTGATCGACGCGAGCAGCGCCCGCGCCGCCGCGGTGGACGCCCGGCCCGTCAGCTCGCCGTCGTGGACGCGGGCCAGCCCGCTCAGCAGCTCTTCGGTGTTTCTCATATCGACCTCCCCAGCGGGACCCGTGCGGCCCTGCTCATCGGCATGTGCTCGACCCCGGCCGCGGCGAGCCCACGCGAGAACCGCCGGCGGGCGCGGTGCAGCCGGATGCGTGCGGCGTTGCGCGAGCAGCCGAGGACGCCGGCGATCTCCCCGGCGTCCAGTCCCTCCCATGCGACCAGGGACAGCAGCTCGCGATCCTCGTCGGACAGGTCCCGGAAGACGCGGGCGATGGCCGCGAACTCCATGCGCTCCTCGGACAGCGACGTCCTGGCGTAGAGGTCGGCGACGTCCTCGCGCAGGCCCGCCTGGTGGACGTGACGCCGCATCAGGCCGCGGCGGTGGTTGGCCAGGACGTTGCGGGCCACGCCGTACAGCCAGAGCCTGGCCTGCTCGCCCGGCGGCAGGTCGTCCAGCCTGCGCCACGCGATCTCGAACGTCTCGGCCACCACGTCCGCCGCGTCCTCAGGGGAGTCGCAGCGGCGCGTCGCGTAGCCGAGGATCGGTTCGTAGGTATCGAGATAGACCCTCTCGAACAGCATTTTCCGGTCATCATCCACGGGCGATCCCCATGGCGAGCCTCCTCGGTGAAGGGGTCGACGGACACCCCTTCATGTCGAACGCTGCCGGATCATTTCACCGGAATGCCACCCAGGACGGGCGCGTGTGCGCCCGCCGCGCGGCCGGCGAGGTCGTCCCGCGCCCGTGGAGCACGCGCGTCACAGGCCGTACTCCTCCAGGAGGTGGAGCCAGAACTCGCTCACGGTCGGGAAGACCGGGACGGCGTGCCAGAGCCGGTCGAGGGGGATCTCCGAGGTCACCGCGATGGTGGCCGCGTGGAGGTGGTCCAGCACCGCGGGACCGGCCAGGGCGAAGCCGAGGAGCACGCGGCGGTCCTCGTCGACGATCATCTTGACGCGGCCGGTGTAGTCGTCGGCCTGGAGGTAGGCGCCTTGGACCCCGGCCAGGTCCACCTCGACGACGCGTACCGGGAAGCCCTCGGCGCGAGCCTGGGACTCCGTGCGGCCGACCGCGCAGACCTGCGGGTCGGTGAAGATGACCTGGGGCGCGCCCAGATGGTCGGCGACGTCGCGCAGCGCCGGCAGATCGTCGGGGAGGCCCTGAGCGCGGGCGGCGATCACGTCGCCGCAGATCCGGGCCTGGTACTTGCCCATGTGCGTGAGCAGGTCGAGCCCGTTGACGTCGCCGACGGCGTACAGCCAGCCCTCCGGGACGGCCGTCGCCCGCATGCTCGCGTCCACCTTGATCGGGCCGTCCGGCTCCAGGCCGATCGTGTCCAGGCCGATGTCCCCCACGGCCACCCGGCGGCCGGTGGCGACGAGGATCTCGTCCGCCTCGACGCCGGATCCGTCCTCGAGGTGGACGGTCACCGGGCCGTCCGGGAGCGGGCGTTCGACGCGGGCGGCGGAGGCGCCGAAACGCACGTCGACGCCCCACCGCCGGAGCGACTCGGCCAGGAGGACGCCCGCGAACGGCTCCATCCGGGACAGCAGGCGCTCGCCGCGCACGAGCATCGTCGTCTCCTGGGCGCCGAGGGAATGCAGCGCCTGGGACATCTCGCACGCCACGGCGCCGCCGCCGATCACGACCAGCCGCTTCGGCACCTGCTGGACGGCGGTCGCATCCCGGTTCGTCCACGGGTTCGCCTCGCGCAGGCCGGGCACGGCGGGGATCACCGGGTCGCTCCCGGTCGCGATCACGACGGCGTGCCGCGCCCGCAGCGCCCGGATGCCGCCGTCCGGGCTCGTCACGTCGACCCGCAGGGGCCCGGCCAGGCGTCCCCGGCCGCGGACGAACGTCGCCGGGAGGTTCTCGATCCAGCTCACCTGGCCGCCGTCGTCGAGGCCGGACACGGCCCGGTCGCGGCGGGCCAGCACGGCGGCGGTGTCGATCGGGCCACGCAGCTCCAGTCCCGGTAGGCGGCTCACCTCGTGCGCCAGCTCCATCGGCCGTAGCAGCGCCTTGCTCGGGACGCACGCGTAGTAGGCGCACTCGCCGCCGGCCAGGCGTTCCTCGATCACGGCCGCGGTCAGGCCGCCCCGCACGGCGCGTTTGGCGGCGGTCTCCCCGACCGGGCCCGCCCCTATCACGATCACGTCGAAGACATCGTCGTCCACCATGGAACTCGCCCCCTGTCGTCCCAGGTCAGTCATGCCCCGTGCGAGGCGGTTGCGTGCATGCTCTCCGGCATGCGGCGCAGAACGGGGGCCTGGGCCTGTGGACGTCGAGAGGCCGGGTCAGCGTTTGCGGTAGATCCTCGCGTCCTCGGCGGCGTCCAACACGTCCTGCAGGGAACCGCCGACGCCGGCCTGCACGGCGGCGGTCTCCGTACCGGTCGCCGCCGGGAGCGCCGCCGCCTCGCCGCTGCGGGCCGGCGCGATGACCGCGTGCGTACGGCGTTGCGCGAGCAGCAGAGGACGCGCGCGATCTCCCCGGCGTCCAGGCCCTCTCAATCTATGACCGGTCCGCAGATGTTGCGACCCTTCTCAGGGGCGATGAGGACGGGAGAGTCGCCGGGCTGGCTGTACCTGATCATGCGTTGCGACCCCTCTCAGGGGCGATGAGGGCGCGTCACGCTGGAGGGCACCGTGATCCACAGCGACCAGTTGCGACCCCTCTCAGGGGCGATGAGGGCTTTACAGTCCCGTGAAAAACCGCTACGGCAAGGCGTTGCGACCCCTCTCAGGGGCGATGAGGGCACGCCTTCACGGGTCTTGATGTTCTCCGGCACTTCCACGTTGCGACCCCTCTCAGGGGCGATGAGGGCTCTCATGACAACCAACCCGCTGGGGATGTTGGCCGTTGCGACCCCTCTCAGGGGCGATGAGGGCATGAGCAAGGCGGACTGGATCCGCCAGGCCCTGGAGATGTTGCGACCCCTCTCAGGGGCGATGAGGGCGAGGACGCGGGGCAGGTTGATGTGCCAGTGCTCGACCTGTTGCGACCCCTCTCAGGGGCGATGAGGGCGCGTCACGACCTGGGGTTGGCGTTGCTCGCCATGTTGCGACCCCTCTCAGGGGCGATGAGGGCTCCGTTCGCGGGTCTCGTCGGCGATGCCCTCGTCTTGTTGCGACCCCTCTCAGGGGCGATGAGGGCCTCCCCGGTGCTGGTGCGGGGATCCTGGCCGGACGTTGCGACCCCTCTCAGGGGCGATGAGGGCCCTACCGTCACGGAGACCGTGACGAGCTACGCACGTTGCGACCCCTCTCAGGGGCGATGAGGGCCCCACGGTAAAGTCGCAGTTCAGCGGCTATGTTGGCCCGTGGGTTCTGGGGTGTTTTGCAGTGGACCTCCGGTAGTGCGGGAAACCCGGGGGGTCTGCTGCAATTAGTCTTGATCACTCTCGTGCCAGGGTATTACAGGATGTCGCTTGGTGCGGGTTGGGCTATACCCCACTCCTGGCGTTCGGGTGTGGTGCCAGGCGGGAAGGTGAAGACGAGGACGCTGTCGTAGCCGGCGTCGATGACTCCTTCTACCTCGTGGCGGAACCGTCGTAACTGGGCAGGGCTCAAAGCGCCTTCGAATACGCTTCGCTGGACGTGGTGAAGGTATTGGCGGCACAGGCGCAGGATGGCGGCGTTGCGCTTGGCCAAGGTGTCGTACACCACGACCACGTACACGTGATGTCACCACCAGATCTTGAAGGGCTTGTACGGTGTGCCTTCCAGGCACGTGCGGGTCAGTTGCAGGGCTTCGAGGTAGAGCAGTTCGTCGTACGCGACGTTGCGGCCAAGAGCGCGGTGCTGGATCGTCACGGCGAGTTCGTCACGGACGGTCTGCACTACGAGCTTGCGTCCGGAGTCGCTCAGCATCGCCTGGTTGACGTCGACGTCGAAGTGGGCGGGTTTGAGCTGGCCGCGTCCTGCGAGCCGTAACAACAGTCGTTCGGCGAACAGTGGCTTGAACACTTCGGCAAGATCTAGGACGAGGGAGTGGCGCTGGCGCTCCATCGTGCTGTGCAGAAACGCCACGCCCGAATGCAGCGGCGTGAGCCGTACCGCTGATAGCAGTCGCGCGTAGACGATGCCGTTGACGTAGCTGATGAAGGCGTTTCCGGCATTGAGGGGCGGCCGTCGGCTACGGCCGTTGAGCCGCAGCCATTCGGGTAGGCGCGTGTCCAGCACGGCCCAGGCCGAGCGGCGGAAGGTGCCTTCGGCGCCCATCAGTTCTTCACGCGTGGACGACTCGGCGACGGAAGCCTCCAGTACGTCAACGGGCCGCGCCAGTAGCTTGCGGTCCACCACCCTGCGAATGTTCGCCGCCGCGCTGGTCACGATCGAACGAGCGATGTTCAGGGAGGCCGAGGGGTCGCCGGCCAGCCGGGCCTGGGCGATGACGGTCTGGCCGGAGGTACTCGTGTCGGAGGTCAGCAGCGATCCCGCGTAGTCGCCGTAGTGGCTGAGAAAGTGGATGTTGATCCGGTGCTGGTTGAGCAGGCTGATCACGGCGGTGTTGATGTCGACGGACTCGCACGCGACGATGTCTCGCACGTCGGTGATCGGGATGTGCACGGGCGAGCCATCTTCCCGTTCGATGCGCAGAGACTGATCTTTTCGGCGGATCCGGCATGAGGTGGTGAGCCAGTAGGTCCGGGAGGCAGTGGGCATCTATTCGTTCCAGCAGTAGTCGATGTAGGAGCAACCGCGGCAGGCCGGTCGTGTCAGCAGCGGCGGGGAGGCGCTCGCGGAGACCACATCCAGGACCACGGCGATATCGGCCCGGGCCTGTTCGGCGGCTTGAGCGGTGTAGGGCAGTCGTTTCGTGCGGCGGGTTTTCGGATAGTGCAGGATCGCGCCCTGAGCGGCCACACCGACGACGCGCAGCCGGTAGCAGTAGTGCATGGCCTGGGCTTCGTCTGCCTTGCTGGGCTTCGATGACGACTTGACCTCGTGCACCCAGGCCGCGCCATCAAGGTGGTCCAGCTTCGCGGCACCGAGGTCGACAGGTGAGCTGCGCGTATAGGAGGTCTCGTGGACCGCTTCGCCCAGCTGCACCGAGGCGTTGAGGTGCTCCGGTCGAACCCCGCGCGCGTACAGCCACAACTGGCGACGGCAGTGGTACAGATACTTGACGTGTACCCCGCCTACATCCTCGGGTCCGATCACAGTACCTCACCTGCCTGGTAGACCTGCGCCGCCGGGCCGTGGATCTTGCTCAGGCCCAGCCGTTCGTCGTATTCGGCGTTGACGATGCGCAGCCCGAGCCTCCTCTCCCAGGAGGTCTGAGGAGTGGCCCAGTAAGGCATCGGGATCAGGTAGCGCTCGGCCAGCAGGCGTCCGGCGGCCTTGTCGTCGATCACCTGGTTCAGGTCCGCCTCGTAGGCGTCACGGTCTTGGGCGAGGATCGCTTCCGTGCCGTTGAACAGTTCGTCGAAGTGTTCGGTGAGTTCGTCGCGGCTGACGAAGGGATGGGCGAAGCCGAGGAACGCCTCGGAGAAGATCCTCTGATTCTTCTGTACGTCGTCGTACCACTCCTGGCCCCATGCCGTGCTGTACACCTCGTCCAGCCACAGCCGGGCGTCCGCCTCGTCGACCTCGCCTCCGTCGTGGCGGGTCAGGATCTCCCACCCCGTCTCGACGGGAATCCTCGGGTAGACGCCGTCGGCGTGATCGTCACCGCCCGCGCGCCGGGGAGCGAAGGCGGCCGGATGGACGACGACGTCGGCGGGTGGTCGAGTCGCGACCCGGTTCACTCGGCCGAACCGCTGTAGCAGGGCCTCCAGCGGCGCCGCCGAGGTGAACAGGCAGTCGAAGTCCACGTCAAGGCTCACTTCGACGACTTGGGTGGCCACCACCAAACCTTTGTTCTTAGGCCGGCCGACGCCGAAGCGTTGCCCGATGGCCGTCTCCAGGGCGGACCGATCCATGCGGCGGAACCGGGAGTGCAACAGGAAGGCGGCCTCTTCATCGATCTCAGGCTGCAATTGGGCGAACAGGTGCTGAGCGTCCGCCACGTTGTTGGCCACGACGAGCACCGACTCCTCTCTCGCGAGCCGGGACTTGATCTCCTCGATGGAATCGGTGTCGGTAAGGTGCCTATGGCGCAGCGCGAGCCGATGCCGCAGCGGAGCACCGCCGGTCGATGCCTCGACCAAGAGTGCTTCCTGGTCCAGCGCACCGCGGAACAAGCGAACCAGCGCATCCGGCAGGGTGGCCGACAGTACGGCGATCCGCCCGCCGAGTCGCTCCCACAGCCCGGCAGTCGCGAGGATGTAGCCCAGCCGCCGGGAATCGTAGGCGTGGAGCTCGTCCAGCACGAACACCGAGTTCGCGGTGTCGATCAACGTGCCCGAATGGGCCGGACCGGCCAGCACGCCGCGCAGGATCTGGTACGGCGTGCCGACGCGTAACGTCTCCCGGAAGAGCCGGGTCGCCGCGGCGCGGGAGACGGCCTTCTTGGCGGCTTCTCCGCGCTCGTCGTCGCCGTCCTCCGGGCAGATGGCGGCGGCGAGGTGATAGGAAGCGGCACGTGAGTGCATCACTCCGACCAGGCCGTCATCTCCCAGCAGGTCGCCCAGCCGCCCGGCCATGGCGTTGATCGAGGACAGGTACGGCAGGGTGTAGAAGACCCTCGGCACGCCGCCCATCGCATCCGCGATCGCGGTGACCTGGGCGGCCGCCCACAGCAATCCCGCCTCTGTCTTGCCCGAGCCGGTCGGGGCCCGCAACAGAAGGTGGCCGTTCACCGCCTCCGCCTGCGTCTGGTGCGAACGGAGACTCCGGCCTTTCTCGTTGAACGCCTTCTCCAGCTTCGGCCGGAACTCAGCGTCCAACGGCTGTTCTGTGTGCAACATGCCGTGGGCGGAGGAGACATGGTCGGCCAATGTGACGGCTCCCTGCAGCAGGACCCCGGTAAGCCCTTCTTCCACCTGGACGGGAAGCTCCCACGCGTCCAGCAATTGACCGAACAGCCGCCGCGCCTCATCCACCACGTCGAGGCCGTCCAACGCACGGGGGGTGACGGGCAGTCCCGCCGAGGTGGCCGTGTCGGCGAGCCAGGTTGCCAGCTCGGTCGCCACGTCGGCGAGGATGGGGTGAAAGCGCTGCCGCCACTCCTCCGCTGAGGCTGTGCCGTAGGCCGGGGCCAGCGGGCCCCGCCCGCCCTCCAGCGACCGGTGGTGGGTGGCCACGCCTGTGGCGACCCAGAGGAGCAGGCGCCCGTCGCCGATCAGTCTCGGAAGGAAGCCGAGCGAGACGACCTCGTGCCGCTCGCCCCACCGCCTGGTGGCCCCCGCGAGCATCGCCTGGAATCCGTCCGGGATCTTCCCGGCGTCGTGGCACAAACCCGCAAGACAGACGGCCGACCAGAACAGCCCGTCGGTCGCCTGCTCTGTCAGGGCGATTCGTCCCAGACGCCGCCGCAACGCGACGGCACCCGCAAGTGTGGCGGCCAGATGAGCGGTGAGTGTTTCCCTGGGCGCGCTCTTGGCCAGCATCCTCCTCAGCCCCACGTTCATGCTCCCACGCCGGCAAGCTGAACAGGGTGGACGGGCGGCAGGAACTCCACGGCTCTGCCGTCCGCATCGGCAAATCCCGAGGCGATCACAACGTCGCTCCGCCCCGAGGCGTCGAAGTGGTAACCATCCCAGCGTGTCCGATCCCGGCGCGTGGACACGGCGGTCGGGAGCCGCAGGATGGTTCCGGCCGGTAGGGGAGTGATCCCCTCCGGGAGAACGGCGTCCGCTTGGCGTCCAGGTCCGGCACGCAGCGAGACGCGACGAGTTCTGAGACCGACGAGGTCTTGGCTCCTGCCCAGGCGCAGTGGCCATACCGGCCTATGCAGCCTCCGCTCCCAGAGCACGACGTCGTCGGCGAGCCACACCGTGAGCGTGACATCGGCCAGGAACTCCCGCTCCCGTGGTGTCGGATCGGCCTTCCTCCCGGTGGCATCGAGCGGGTGGTAGGTCTCCAGATCCACCCCCTTGCCACGGGCGTGGAAGGTCATCGCGAACCGCAACCCCGGATCTACGGCGTCCCAGCCGCCGGCGGCCGCAGCGAGCATGCCGCCCACCGTCGCCGGAGGAGGACAAGGCAGTGCCACCTGAACCCCCGCGTACAGAGGATTACGGAAAGAGACGATCGGCGCGGTGACCGCCACCTCCAAGGCCTCGACCGTGGTCATCCCTTCGGGTCCTCGAACCAGGTGTCCCGCTCTCCCCGCTCGATCCGCTCGGCGAGATCACCCAGCAGCACCCGGGGATGGCCGATGACCACGGTCTCGGTGGTGACCAGATCGGCGAGTTCGGAGCGGACCCGCTCCCGCTGCTCCGTGAGGAATCCGGGCGCCCATCCCAGGTACACGGGGCCCTCAAGCTCGTCGGCCCAGGCGTCGATCTCGGCGCGCAGGACGTCGGCGTCGAACCGCACACGGTCATTTCGCACACCTAGCACACGAGTGAACGGGTTGACCCCACCCTTGATCGGCGCGAGCAGGATCATGGCGGGCGTGCGATCCCCGTAGTGCATCGACTGCTTGGCACCGCCACGTATGGCGGTCAGCGTCCGCAGGAGCAGCGCCGCCCGGCGACGCCGCTCGTCCATCGTCAGTCGCAGCGCCGAAGACCCCCGGAAGGTGACTGGCTCGGCGCCGTTCTCCTGCGCCTCCTTGGCGGCGGGCTCCGGCAGGGCGACCTTCAGCCCCGTGCCGTCGGTCTCGAACACGCCGACTCGCGGCAGGTCCAGCAGCACGTCCCCGGCAAGCTCCGCGCTGTAGAACTCGTGCCCGTGCAGCACGGGGTTCTCTCCGGCGCCGAACCCGCGGCTCATCGTTCCGAAATCACGCTCCGGACGGCGCGGGGCGACCGACACGAAAGTGCCCGTGGCCAGCACCGTGTCCCGCTGGCAGGTCTTGGACTTGTCACCCTTGACCGCGACCATATAGCCGAACAGGTCGTCGTCGAAGTACCGATCGGGACGGCCCTGCGTGTACGCCTGCTGCTTCTGACCACTACCTGACCGCACGACCGGAGACGCCGGCTCCGCGGCGGGCAACGAGTCGCGCAGCCAGCGGCGAAACGCCTGCGCCGAGACGTACGGGTGGACATCGCGTCCGATCCGCAGCTGTTTCACCTTGGCGACGTTGTCTTCGCCCAGCCCGTTGTTGGGCGCCCCGGCCGTGACGTCCAGGACGATCTTCCCCACCAGGTAGGTCATCTACGACTCCTCGCCGTTCATGTAAGCGATGTCCTCGGGATGCTGTTCGTCTTCTTCGGCCGCCAGCGCCGCGGCCACCTCTGCGCGATCTTCCGGCTTGAAGCCCAGCTCGTGCAGCCGCTGGACCACCGACACGACGAGCAACTGCCGGTGAAACCATGCCTGCTCCACTTCTGGGTCGAAGAGGAGGCGGAACTGGTTCTCTGTGATGAGTGGACCCTCTATCGCGCTGTTACTGTCCAGCAGGGCGTCGATGTTTCGGCGCATCAGCCAGTGACGCATCCGCGGCTGATCCTTGAGGGTCGCGTTGAAGGCCCGAAGCCGGCCCGCGGAGTTCTCGGCCTTCAGCCAGGCCGCCACCTGGGCGCCGGCGGCCTTGATCTCGTCCATCTCGACTTTGTTCATTCGCATCACCTCGATCACTAGGGAAAAGCACAGCTCGGCCAGGTCCGCCGTTTCTTTGCGGATCACACCTTGGTGGAGGTAGGTGGTCAGGTAACGGCTGCACGCCCCGACGATCAGGTCCGGCGACCGGAACGCGTTACGGGCCAGCCCTACGATGCCCGGCCTGTCCGCCGTAGCGTGCGCACGGAGGAGAGCCGGAAAGCCGCGCCTTCGTGGAGGCCGCGACGAACGCCGCAGCCACTCCGCGATCGGTTGTTCCATGGAGTGGATCTCCAGCGTCTGGCCCCGGTTGTTGTTGCTGAAGACCAGCAGTTCCACCCCGGCGGTCAGCCTGTCCTCGTGGTTGCGTAGAGCCTGTAGCGCCAGGACCTCCCGGGCGGGAAGACCACGAGGGTCGGCCCTGCCAAGGGCGATCAGCTGCTTGTTGCGTTCCACCCGCCGCGACAGCGTCCGTGTCATGAACGGCTCGTCCCAGCTGTGCAAGGCGATCGACGGCCCGCCCGTCAGACGGCATCCGTACGGCAGGGCGTAGAAGCTGCACAGGCACGGCCAGCACAGCGCCATGCCCTCGTGGCCGCGCGGCGTGGTGTTGCGATAGAGATCGCTTTCGGCCAGGGGAACATCGACCTTCCCGAAGAACCCCACCGCCGCACGCCCGCACATCACGCACGCCGCCGCCGGCCAGGTCCCCCGCTTCGGACACCGGCGCCACGCCTGGACGGCGTCACCGATGGTGACGTCGTCCTTCTTCGCGTTGCTGTGATGGTTCATCTTGGAGTTCGGGAAGAAGGACAAGCTCGCCTTGAGCCAGAACCCGCGGTCGCTTTTCGTGTCTCGTGCCAATGCCGCTGTGACCGCGTGCTCGGTCAGTATGGAGACGGTCTTCTCGAACGCCTCCGGCGTCAGCCGCTCAGGCGTGGCGCCCTGCCCCAACGTCGCCAGCGCGAAGGCGCCGACCCGCTGCAGCGGATGCGGGCTCAGCACCAGCCGCGACTGCGCGTCCTGATCCGTATCGGTCACGCCGCGACCCAGCCGAAGCCCGCGGCGTTGGCCTGTCCCAGGCCCCAGCTCCAGATCGCCTGGAGCGTCTCCGGTGGCCCGGTCAGCTCGACCTCGATGGGCGCGCCCGGCTTTGCTCCCTTGCCCGCCGAGAAGGAGCGCTTGGGGCCCACCCAGGAGATCTCCGTCAGTGACACCTCGGGATCCATCCCCAGCGTCTCGGCCTTGCGCCGCAGGTTGCGCTGGAAGAACACCGGGAACTCCGGATCGGTCGGCAGCAGCCACGCCTGGCGCGTGACCCGCTGCCCCGATTCATCACGGCCGGTGCCCTTCATCACCACCGGAGTAGCCGTCCTGAACCGTCCCCGGCCCGACGCGAACCCGGGCGGTTCGAGCGCCGTGACATTCAGAATCCGGAACGCGGCCCCGCCCCAGTCGAGAAGCTCCCGCTGCTTGATGCCCTGGGCCAGCACGGCCAGCACCTCCAGGTGCGGGCTGCCCAGCTCCAACCAGCCGCGTCCCCCGACGGCGTACGCTCCCCGGCGCCGTTTCGCTTGTGGGAATATCGGCGCACCGTGGCCGATCGGCACCATGCCGTACGGCCCGGATCCGTGGTCGTGGAACTCCCATCCGAGATCCGGCGCGATCCGAGCGAGCAGGTCATACACCAGGGACCGCCCTGGCGCCAGCACGCTCGCCCACGTAAGCTCGGTGGCCGCCGTGGCGACGTCGATCCGCAACCTCACTGCTTCCTCCCGCGTCTTCGACTCTCACTGAATACAGATGGACGAAGGTCGGACGAGAGGGCATTTCCTGAATTGGCGCAGCTCAAGGACGGTGAGACAGGAGGGATCGCCACCCATGACGGCGGGGAGGTCTCACCTTGGCCAAGGTGCCTCACAGAAGAGAAACGAGAGCGGGGATGCTCCCTCATGATCATGGTTTTGCAGCAGACCTCCGGGGTTTTCCGCACAACCGGAGGTCCGCTGCAAAACCCGCCCTCCAGCCCTCGGCCTTGCACCTTCTCACCTGCGCCTTTACCGTGGGGTCCTCATCACCCCTGAGAGGGGTCGCAACTGATAGAGGTATGCAGGATATTTCAGTTGGCTATAAGTCCTCATCACCCCTGAGAGGGGTCGCAACCCAACCAATACAGAGACGAGCGCGGAAATTCTGGAGTCCTCATCACCCCTGAGAGGGGTCGCAACATACGGTGGGGGCCTACTCCTAGACCTAGCGCTAGTCCTCATCACCCCTGAGAGGGGTCGCAACCTGTACTCGCCAGGCTTGCCCGCGTCCGTCTGAAGTCCTCATCACCCCTGAGAGGGGTCGCAACATGACGTGTCCGGAGACGTCGTCATCGGAGCGAGCGTCCTCATCACCCCTGAGAGGGGTCGCAACCGCCGTTCGACGACTCCGAGCCGTACGAGGTGCAGTCCTCATCACCCCTGAGAGGGGTCGCAACTGATTCCAGCGGGCCGGGTGCGCGGTCTGGCGACTCGGGTGCCAGTTCAGTCATCGCCGCTCAACACGCCCGGTTTCGTCGTCCATCTGTAGTGGGTGGAGGGGAAATCAGGCTTGGAGGGGTGGCGGGATGGGGCTTTTGCCGGCTCGGGTCGGGAGGGGTAGGGCCTGGGGGGTGTTGGGAGGGGCGTCGCGTTGGGGGGTGGCGGCGCTTGCCGGGGTGGCTGCGGCGGTGTCCGCCGGGATGCTGCCGGATGTCATCAAGAGCTGGCTGGGTGATCAGAAGCCGTTTCTGACTGTGCTCTGCGTGGCCGCCGCCGTGGTGTTCGCCGGCATCAACCTGTGGCAGCAGCGCAGCAAGGGCGTGGGGATCGTGCTCGCTCTCCCGAGGGAGAACTGGCGGGGACCTTGGAGCGGTCAGTGGACGGACGCCGCCGTCGATCATGCCCGGCGCCATCACGACTCGTGTTTCACCGTCCGGCGCACCGTCTCGGCGGCGAGGCCCGACGCCGACGCGGGAGACAAGGCCGCGGCCCGCGAAGCCCGTAAGGACACTCTGGACCTGGCGTACGAGCTGGTCACCGCACGCCTCACCGAGTTGTCCGAGGCCGACCCCGCCACCCCGGTGTCGCTGTACGTGAATGCCGCCTTGCCCGATGCCTTCGAACTGGGTGCGAAGTTCAAGTTCAACGTGCAGCGCCGGCTGCGAGGAGTCGGCTCCGAGCCGGAACGGCAGGCCGATGAGCCTGTGCCGGCGGCCACTCCTGTCCTGCCGCAGCGTTCCGAACGCGCCCAGTCGGACTTCTTCGCCTCGGTGCGGATCAGCGGCCGGTTGAAGGAGCCGTTGAGCTCGGGGGAGGTCGCGCGGGCGGGCCGATTGGCCCGGGTGATCGAGGAACCGGATTACGAGGAGGTACCCGAGGGAACGGCCGTCGCCATCGTGGTGCATCTGTCGGACAACCCGCTCATGGTCGCCCAGGCCTTGCGAGCGGCGAGGGACGGCTGCGTGGACGCCGGCGGGCGCTGGGAGCGGTGCCGGGCCGCTCTGGTCGTCGACGGCGGGCCGTCGAACCTTCCCGAGGCCACCGTCGACTTCGAGCTGGCCGTCCGGCTTGTCTACACGGCATGGCGCGCGTGGATCGCGGCTCGCCCGCACCACGCCGGCCTGAACCCTCGGCTGTTCATCGCGGCCCCGGCCAGTGTGACGTTCGCACTCGGCTGGCTGCTCGGCCACACGGTGACGGCCGTTCCCCATCCCTACGAGAAGGGAGAGCCATGTATCTCGTCGTGATCAGTACGGCGGGCAACCAGCGCTACATCTTCGCCTCCGGCAAGCGTCAAGAGATCGTCGGGGCGTCCGGCCTGATCACCCGGGTGGACGGAACCTGGGCCGATGAGTCGCTGGAAGAGGTGTTCCCGGGCTTCTCCAGGAAGGACTGGCGTATCGGCGGCCACGACGCGGAGCTGCTCGTCGCCGGGGCGGGCGGGATCACGGTATTGGTCAGGAACAGGGACGCCGGGCGGCGCCTTGTGACGGAGCTGACCTGCCGCGCGCTGAAGGAGGCGCCGGGGCTGGACGTCTGCGGCGTGGTGATCGAATACACCCCCGGCACGCTGGCGGAGACGATGCGGAGGGCGCGAGTGGAACTGGCGGCCGTACGGGAAACGCGGCCGGGGCCGCCGGCACGATTCCTCCGCCTCCCGCTTGTCGAGGACTGCGGGTCGAGCGGGCTGCCCGCGACGGAAATCCGTCGCGAGGGCGAGGGGGAGCCCGCGCAGCCGAGGTCGGCGGCGGCCATGGCCAAGCTCGCCGCCCATCCCGCCGCGCTCAACAGGATGGCCGGGATCTCGGGTGCCGACCGGCCGACGATGAAGAAGATCGTCGACCGGCTGGGGCTGGAGGCGGAGTGGGTCGCGGTGGTGCACGCCGACGGCAACGGACTCGGTGAGGTCTTCCAGCGACTCGGCGAGCCGACGGCGGTGGGGAGCGGCGATGCGTCAGGGGAGGCGGGGATCGATCGCGATCGCCGATACGCGGACGCGATCCGGAACCTCTCCTCCGGCGTGGACGGGTGCGCGAAGAGGGCGTTCAGGGCGGCGTTGCGCCGCACGGCCGGCGAACTCGGCGAGGAAGCCTCCTCCCTGCCGGTGCTGCCGCTTGTGCTCGGTGGTGACGATCTCACCGTCGTGTGCGACGGCGCGGTGGCGCTGTCGTTCACCCGGCACTACCTGGAGGCGTTCGAGTGGGAGACGGCGCGTGATCCTCTGCTCGCTCCGACGCGGGCGAAGCTGGGCAGGGAGGATCTGAGCGCCGCCGCCGGTGTCGCGATCGTCAAGCGTAACTACCCGTTCCACTTCGCCTACGAGCTGGCGGAAAGGCTGACCGACGCCGAGGCCAAACGAGTGAAGGCGTGGAGCTCGGCCGTGGCGTTCGTGGTGCTGTTCGAGAGCTCGGCTCCCGATCTTGAGCGGATTCGCCGCTCGGTCACCTTGTCGGGCGGCTCGGGTGCCTCGGCCTCGCCGTACCTGGTGGGGCGGGGGAGCCGGGACGACCGGGCGCGGGGACAGCGGTGGGAGGACCTGGTACGGCGGGTGACGGCACTGACGCGACGCGACTCCGCGTCCGGGGAACTGCTCATCCCTCGTGGCGCCGCACATGATCTTCGTGAGGGATTGTGTCTCGGCGAGGAGGTCGCCGGTTCGAGGCTCGACCTGCTACGGCGCCGGTACGCCGGGGACGCGGTCCGTACGAGGGCGCTCGCCGAACTGACGGAAGAACAGGGTGGCCTGATGTGGACCGCCCCCGGGGAGGACAGGGTGACGGGGTTGCTGGACGCGATGGCGGCGTTGCCGTTCCTCCAGGTGAGGGAGGGCACGCGATGAGCGAGGCGGGCGATTTCACGATCTCACTGTTCATGGTGAGCGACTGGCGGGTGGGTACCGGGACCGGGATTCACGGGTACGCCGACCGGCTCGTCCAGCGGGAAGGAGAGGACCCGGGCGACGTCTCCAGGGGGCCTGCCGCCCCGGTCATACCGGCGAAGAGCCTGGTCGGAGTCTGGCGGGATGCCTGCGAACTGGCGGCGCACGCCCTGGACGGCGGGCCCGCCGGCGTGTGGCACGACTGGCTGGTGTTCCTGTTCGGAGGCTCGTACATCACGGGCACCGGCGTGCTGCGGCCCGCCGCGCTCGCCCTCGAAGGGCCTCTGCGACTACCCGGGAGACTGCCCGACCTGCTGAGGAGCAGGCCGAGGGTCGCGTGGGCGGCGACGTTCCGCAAGCCCGGCGTGGCGATCGACGGCCATACCGGCGCGGCCAAGGCCGACATGCTGCGTTTCGAGGAGATGGCCCGCGCCGGGGTCACATTGGAGGGCCGGGGCCGGATCGACGGGTTCACCGACCTGGACCAGCCCCAGCGGGACGCGGCCGTCGCGCTGCTGGACGCGGGGGCGCGTCTGCTGGAGACCATCGGCGGCAAGCGGCGTCGAGGGGCGGGGCGGTGCCGCATGACCATCGAGGGGGTGGGGTTCGCGCCGGAGTGGACGCCACCGCCGTCGAACGATGTCGTCCCGCCGCTGACGGCCTTGCCATGCGCGGTCGCCGATGAGCCCGCCACGACGGCTGCGGCGACGCGGCCGGGGTGGGAGTGCGCGGAACTCGTCATCACCGTGGAGCAGCCGGTGCTCGCCGCGGCGACCGTCCTCGGCAACGTCGTGAAGGGCGCGGACCACATCCCCGGCTGGTGCCTGATGCCGGAGGTGACCCGGCGGCTCGGTGGCGCGGCCCACGCCCTTGTCCGCCGGGGGGACCTGGTCGTCACGGCCGCCACCCCGCGATCGGCGCGCGGCGCTCGAACGCTCCCGGTGCCCAGGGTCCTCGTACACAGGAAGGGAGAGAGCCGGGTGTCCGGCAACCGGATGGCCGGTGACGGGCAACTCGGCAAGCCATACCGGAGTGGATATGTCGTGCCAGAAGGGGATGAGACGCACACCATCGTCATACCGGCCTCCACGGTACGCATGCACAACAGCGTCCGAGATGACGTTCAGCGGCCCACCCGAGACATCGGCGGCGTCTACGTCTACCGCGCCCTGGCCGCCGGCACGGTGCTGCACGCCGAGGTGCGGGCGCGGGCGGGTGCGCTGGAGCCGGGCTGGCAGAACGGGCTCACCGGGCGGTGGCGGATCGGGCGGTCGTCCAAAGACGACTACGGGCAGGTGACCGTGGAAGTACGTCCGGCCGCCGTCCGGCAGCGATCCGGGACAGGGCAGGGGAGCCTGCTTCGGGTGTGGCTGCTGTCCGATCTGCTGGTCCGGGACCTGAGGCTGCGGCCGAGCACCCACGTTGACGACGTCAGGCGCGCGCTGGAACAGGCCCTGGCCAGGGCAGGTGCCCGCGTGAGCCTGACGCCGGAGACGGAACGGCAGGACGGACGCGTCGGCGTCGCGCTCGGCGCGCATCGCACGGAGAGCTGGCACCGGGGCTGGGGCCTGCCCCGCCCCACCTTGTACGGCCTGGCGGCCGGGAGTTGCCTGACGTTCCGCGTGGACGGTGGCCCCATCGATCAGGCGGTGCTGGCGGAGGTCCGGACCTCGGGCGTGGGGGAACGCCGGGCCGAGGGGTTCGGGCAGGTGGAACTCGACCACGACCTGCTGCTCAGGCCTGTCGGAGACGACACCTCGTGCGCCCCTCTCGTACGGCCCGAGCCTGCTCCGGTTTCCGGCCCTCGGCTCATGGAACCAGGCGAGAAGGGCTACGAGGACGCGCGGATCTTCGAGCGGGCGGCATGGCGGTCCGAGATCCACCGGATGTGCGAAAGGATCAAGGGCGACGCCCGGCGGCGAGGCCGGATCATCCCCGCCGGGGTCTCCATCACGCAGGTGAACGCGTTACGCGAGATCACCCGTGAGCCCTCCCCTGAGCGCGCGGAAAGTCGCCTCCTGTGGCTCACCAGGACCAGGACGGGTCGTCCCGGCTGGCCACCGGAGGCGGTCCGATCGCTCCACGGCCTGTTCACCGACCCCGGCACGATCTGGACGCTGCTCGGCCTGCCCGAGGAACAACTCGTCGTGACCCGCGACGGCGTGGCTCTCCTGCGAGCCGAGCTGCGCGGTGAGGCCCTGCGGGTCCTGGTCGACGCCTGCCTGGCCGCGCACGCCCGTGACGAGGCCGGCCCGGCGGCCGTGGGAGGCGAGAAATGACCGCCAGGGTGGGACGCCACGTGACCAGCAGGGTCAGGGCGCGTGGCTGGCTTCGCACCGAGTCGCCGCTGCACGTCGGCGGCCTCGGTGGTGGTCCGTCCGAACCGTTGCCGATCGCGGTGGACGGTCTCGGGCGTCTCTACGTTCCCGGCACCACGCTCGCCGGAGTCCTGCGGCACTGGTCGCTGGGCGCAGACCCGGACACCGGCGTTCTCGACGAGCTGTGGGGGTTCGTGCGTCGGCAGGGCGGTGAAGGCCAGGCCAGCCGGGTGGTCGTCGCCGACGCCCTCATCACGGCCGCCCCCCGGCTGGACGATCGGGGTCTCCCGGCCGACCCCCTCGACCCGGCGATCCTGGAGTTCCGGCCGTCGGTGGGCATCGACCGGGTGACCGGTACGGCGGCCCCGGAGTTCCTGTACGGCAGAGCGGTCGTGCCAGCCGGTTACCACATCCGGCTGGAGATGGACATCGAGTCCCATCAGGACGGATCCGCCGACGAGGCCAGGATGGGGGCGCTGCTGGCAGCCCTGGGCGCGGGTGAGGTGCGGATCGGCGCCGCGACCGGACGGGGCCTCGGGGCGGTGCGGCTGCTCGACGACCCGCTCGACCTGGTCGTGGATCGGTTCGACTCCCCGGCGGGACTGGTGGCCCTGCTCAGGAACGACCCGGCCCGCAGGCGGACGGCCGCGGCGCTGCGCTCCGCCGACCCGCGGCTCCCGGCCCGGCGCGACCTTCTCGACGTCCGCGTCACATGGACTCCCAAGGCGCCGGTGATGGTCCGGGCGGGTACCGGCGGCCTGGTCATCGACACGCTGCCGCTCACCACCCGCGTCGACCGCCATCACCTGACGCTCGTCCTGCCCGGGGGATCGGTGAAGGGGATGCTGCGCAGTCACGCCGAGCTGGTGGAACGCACGGCCAGGTGCGCCGACGCGCCGACGGCCGGAGCGGCGGCCTCCCCGGGCGAGCACAGCGCCGCGTTCCGGTCACAGCTCGATCAGTTGCCCGCCGTACGGGCGCTGTTCGGCTCGGCCCGTGACGACTCGGCGGATCGCGGGGCCGGAGCGCTGCGCGCGGAAGAGTGCACCGCATTGGTGACGATTCCCGGCACACTGTGGAAGTCCGTGACCGGAGACGACGACCGGCGACCGGACCAGGACCGGCGGGAGCACCGCCACGGGCACGAGGACCGCGACCAACGAGCGGACCAAGTCCGGCGGCCGGACCAGTCGCACCGGGAAGCCCATGACGAGCGACGGGCCACGCTGCCGGACTCCGTCCGCGACCGGCTGGAGGACCTCGGCATGGCACGGGCGGATCATGTGGCACTCGACCGCTGGACGGGCGGAGCCGCCGACGGTCGACTGTTCAGCGTGCTGGAGCCGTACGACGTGGACTGGGAACCCATCCGCCTCTCCGTCGACCTCACCCGCCTCGGCGCCGAGCGTGACATCGCGCTGGCCCTGCTGCTCCTCACTCTCCGGGACCTCGCCGGCGGACGGCTCCCGCTCGGGGCTTCCACCAACCGTGGGTTCGGCGACATCGAGGTCACCCAGATCACCCTCACCGGCGGCCCGTGGCCCGATCCGATCGCGTTGCCCGACGCACTGGACGGGCCGGAGATCTCCGCCATCGCCCGGGCATGGACCGGCTACCTGGCACAGGAGGTGTCATCATGACGGCCCTGTACGGCGCCGCCGCCACCGGGATCACGTTGCCGGAGGCGCTGGAGGCGGCCCGGCTCGACGGCGGATGCGCACTGCTGACCGCGCCTTCGGCGTACCGCCTCGCCCGGGCCGCGGGGAGGGGCTGCGTCACACCCACCGGTCCGGCCGACCTGTCCGCCGTCTACGAGGCGCGGGTCTTCACCGCCCACGTCGAGCTGCGCTGGGTCGAGGCCGGATACGCGGTGCTGCTGACCGAGGACGCGAGCCTCCTGCCGGGCGCCTTTGGCGAGCCTTTGGACGCGCTGGACGTCGTGACCACGATAGAGACCCGTTATCTCGTCTGGGGAACCGCCACCACGTCCACGCCGGGCTGGGCCATGCTCGCCTCCGCGCGTGTGGGCGCCCTGGCGGTGCCCATGGCGGCGGCGCCGGAAACGGGCCGGATCCGGCTGGCTGTACGCGAGTACGTCGTCGCGGACAAGGCCCACGGCAACGCTTATGTCGCAGAGGAACGACTCATCGGCTTTGAGCCCTACCCCCTGGAAGGAGCCGCTAGATGAGCGGTGATCAGACGTTCCTCAACCCCTATACGTTCGTCCCGGCGTTTCCCCGCGCCGGCCTGCCCGAGCCGCTGCGGGATGCCGCGCCGCCCGGCCGTGATCGCCTGCACGAGGACCGGTGGACCGGCCGGATCGGCGTCACCCTGACCGCCGAGACCCCGCTGCTGCTCCTGGACACCACCCGCGCCACGTCGCCTTCCACCGGGGATCCCGGACACCAGGTCTATCCCGTCCAGGGCCGCGACGGCCGTCCTCACCTGTCGGCCACTTCGGTCAAGGGCATGCTGCGCGCCGCCTTCGAGGCCGTCACCAACTCCCGTTTCGGCGTCTTCGACGGCCACGACACGCCGCTGGGATTCCGCCGCGACGCCGGCTACGCCTTAGGCATGGTGCCGGTTTACATCGCCGCTGACGGAGTGCTCTTCAGGTGCCAGGTGGCATCGCTCAAGATGTACGACAAGTCCGGGCAGAGTCTTCACGAGCCTGGCGAAGCCCCCGAACATCTCGCACGACTGCGGGCGCTGATCGCCGATGACGGGCGCAACGGCGCCAAGGTGGTCGCGTTCGTACCGCGTGACGCGCCGGAGAAGCTCACCGCCGGGCCAGGGGAAACCCTCGTGGAAGGGATCGCGTACGTCACCGGGCCCAACATCGAGAACAAGACATCCGAGCGACTCTTTTTCATGGAGCCGGGGAGGAAACCAGAGGCGCTTCCCCTCGCGCGTGAATGGAGTGCGCTGGTCACCGACTGGAACCTTCTGATCCAGGACTATCAGCGCGCACACGACCACGAGCAACTCCATCAGCGCCCGACGCCGGACGGTCATCAGGCCGGTCCTGGCGAGAGGTTCGGAAACGGTCCCGGCCAGCTCGCCTGGAGCCCGCACATCCATGACACGGCGCGGATGGAGCTGAAACCCCGCACCCTCTGCTACGCCCGCTGCGATGAGGAAAACAGGGTCGACCGGCTGTATCCAGTACTGATCCCGCGTGACCTGTATCCGGTCGCACCCAAGGATCTCCTGGACCCCTCACTGTCACCGGCTTCCTGTTACGACGAACTCTCGCCCGCAGATCGCGTTTTCGGGTGGGTCGCTCCTCAAGGCTCGGGAGTACGGCCCTCGGCGTATCGCGGGCGGTTGCGTATCGGCCCGGTGACCTGTGAGCAGAATGCCGAAGAGGCGGTCGAGCGATTCGACGGCGATGGGCTCCCGCTCGCGATACTGGGGCGGCCCAAGCCCCAGCAGGGACGTTTCTATCTCGCGGAGTCCCGGCACAGGCCTGACGTGCCGGTCGGAGACGGGACGCCGAAGGAACGGCTCTACCAGGCGGGACGTGGCCTGCGCGGCCGGAAGGCGTACTGGCACCAGGCCGGGCTGGACCCTCGGCAGCACTGGACCGAAGGCCAGGGAAAGGTCGACCCCGGGCAGGTGCGTATCGGCATTCACTACCGCGAGTACCGGCGGTCGCGCAGCTCGCCGGACGACAGCGGCCACCCGACTCCCGACGGCAGGCGTTACCAGACGACCGGCAACGAGCAGCGGGACACCCAGAATCGGTCGATCAAGGGGTGGGTTCGGCCCGGGACGAGGTTCCGGTTCACGATCGACGTTCGCGATCTCGATGCGTACGAACTCGGCGCGATCACCTGGCTTTTGAGCCTGCCGCGCGGTCATTACCACCGGCTGGGCTTCGGCCGTCCGCTCGGCTTCGGCAGCGTACGCCTCGACATCGACGCCGACACCACCGATCTGCACTCCGGCGAGCAGTTCTCGGACTACTACCGGTCGCTGTCGGCGCCATTGCGGGACGTCGATGCGATGAAGATCCTTGATCAGGCGCGCGACGAGTTCATTCGGCTCGTCGACTCCTCTGATCACCTGGTCTCGGTAAGATCGGCCGTGCTCGCCGTGGCGCGGGGCAACCCCGACCTTCCTGTGCATTATCCCCGAGTGCGCCCGAGATGGCTCCCGGAGAACACGCAGGCGCCGCCCGATCCGCGTGGCCGGAACTACGAGTGGTTCACCCAGAACGAGAGGGTCGAGAAGGGGAAGATCATTCAAGGGCGCGGACGGTCTTTGCCCGGCCTCGTGGATCCCGCTCCGCCGCTGGAGGTCTACCCGGATAACGGGAACGCCGGCAATGGCGCTTCCCGAAGGAATGGGAACGGCCGAAAACCTTCGTCCAATGCTTCTCGTCGCCGCGATGCTGGAAAGGAACGGGGGAACGGCGGCCGGCAGCGGTGACTCTCGGTATCTTACGGCACGTGCGACCGGCGATGAGTTAGCGTCGACACGGTTACTCCAATTGTGTCGGCCGTGGAGGGGATGCGCCATTCTGGGAAAGACGGACGGCGTGCTGCTCGTGCACGCGGTCGGTGGCGGAGACCTCGGGTTTCCCGGAGCGCGGAGTTTCGCCGGAGCCGTTCCCGACGTGGAAGGCGATCCCGCCGCCCGTGGCAAGGACCGCCGTCCCCTGAGAAAGCTCTTCGAGGGCCTCGCCGCCGCCGACCTGCCCATCTCCCTGGTCGTCCTGCTGGGAACGACCACCCCCGGTGGTCCCGGTGGCCGGACGTTCGCCGACTGGGCCGGCGACATGCGGGCGCGGCTGATCGCAGAGGAAGGGCTCTGTGGCGCGCGCTTCGACCCGGACGCGGTGGCCGTCGTCCGGGTCGAAGCGCTCACGCTCAACGCCGCCTCCGAGGCCCTCAACAAGTGGCTTGCGGGGTATCACCCTGGAGAGATCCTGATCAGTTGTGGTTCAGGGGCGTTCACGCTCAGCGCCGGCGCGCTTTGTGCCGCACTGAGGGCCCGCCGGCCGTCGCGTATCGTGCACATCGACACGCCCGGCCGGTCGTACTCTCTGGACCGGCCAGGCGATATGGCCGCGCACCTGGAATCCTGGCTGCTCAGGCACCGATTCTGGGACGCGCTCGCCGAAGTGACACCTGGCGGGCAGGAGCATTGGAAGCTGCTCGCGGCCCGGCAGGCCGGCGACACGCGATATGCCGCCGGGTTACGGAGACGATCAAGAAATATCGGTAAATCGAGCCTTTCGTCGGGGCAGCTCACCAAATTCACTGAACTGTGGCCCACCGCCCAGGCAGCCCTGTTCGAGCGAGTCGGCCGAGGAGAGGCGGCCGACTACGGCCTTTTGCGCGCATGGTATGCCGAACGTCTCCGCCGCCTGTTCGCCAACGAGGAGCAGAAGCTGTCTCCCCGTACGAGAGAACAGGTGCGGACACTCGTCACCGCGCTCGGCGACCGAGCGGGCGGGGAGGGACGCCTGGCGGGGCGGATCCGCAGCACCGCCCGTTCCCTGGTGGGTGACAGCATGGCCGGTTGCGTCCAGTTGATCAGAGATTCCGCGCTGACAGATCTCTACACCGCCGCCTCCACCCATCAGGCGCATCTGATGCCGGGCCCTCTGGACCCCGGGTCGCTACCGCCGACTCTGCTGGCGGCCGCCGATCAGTGGGAGAAGAAGGACGATCCCGGCGTGGGCCTCGTCGCCGGCACGGGCAGGACCGGCTGGCCCGTCCTCGGCAGCGGCGACGTCCTTGGGTTGCTCGCCGTAGGACTGGACCGTGAAGACAGGGACGCCGAGGACCGGCAGGCCGTCCATGTGGTCGTCGCCGAGCTGCGGAGACGGCGTGACACCCTGTTACGCCGAGGTGTGCTGCGGCTTCGCTTGCTGGCCAGCGCCGAAACCCTGGTACGGGCTCGTCGGCTAGCCGCATGGGTCGAGGCCACCACCGCGGATGTGGACGCGCGGGTGATCGAGGACGTCTCGGGCGATCTGGACACGATCCGGGATGTCGTCGTCGCGGCTCTGAGGTCCGAGGCGGCGCCCACCGGGATGACGGGGTCGGGCAGCCTGCGGGACGTCGACGAGGTGGTGCTCGTGCTCAACCCCGGGCCGCCGATGACGAACTACGGCATGATCGCGGCAGGTGTGGAATGGTCGCTGACCGCCGCGTGCCCGCTTCGGGTCACCGAGCTCGCCCGCACATCGGAGACCTCGTCGGAACTGCGCGGTGGCCAGAGGGTCCTGGCCCGTCTCGGCGCGGATCAGGTGCTGGCCCGGCTCGCGATGAGCGCGGTCAAACGGCTGGACCTGCGGACGGCCCGCCGCCTGCTGGAGCGTGGTTCGGACGCGTTGCACGGCGTGCACCCCGAAGTGGCGAGGCTTGAGCAGGACCTGTTCGGGTCCGGCTCCGACAGATGGACATGGCGGGAACGCGTGGCAGCTGCCAGACGGCGCCTGCTGCTGATCGCCGAGGCGTGCCGCGAACACCCCGGACTCGCCGCCTACCTCGCTGTGGCCGCGCTGCGCCCGGCTTTGTTCACATGGGAGGAGTGGAGCCGTCTGCGTTCGGGGATTCCGGCCCTGGACGAACTCGGGCGGCAGGCGAACCGGTCCGTACAGGGCCATGCCCTGGATCAGCGGAGCCGTGGGAGCCATCGTGCGACCGGTGGCGATATATCGATGTTACTAGAGCGGGCCGTACGTGACCTGGGAGGCCCGGTCAGAGCCGATGATACGCTTACTATTCGCTACAAATCGGTTATAGAGGCACTATATCTACACTATCGGCAAAGCGGTTGACGCCCCTTAGGGCATGCTGCCAACCTGGACCAGTTCAACGGCTGACGCCCGCGAGCCTGAGCGGCTCCGCCCGCTCCTTCTGAGGGTCTCGAATTTCGAGGCCAGTGTCGGTAAGAAACGCGTTCACCGAGCGCGCCATCTTGCCATGTCTCGGAAGGAGCGCCATGAACCTCGGCGCCGTGGCGGCCGTACGCGAATCCATCGCCTTCCCCGCCTATGTTTCGTTGATCTCACCTGCCCTGCGCGACATCGCGCGTGGCCCGTTGCGCAGGGCCAGGCATGACGGCAGGCCCTGCAGCGGAGTAGACGGAACGCGCTGGTGCGACGAATGCGAGCAGACGATCCACGATCACCTCCTCGCCGGATACACCAGGTTGCGCCAGACCCTCGCCGGATCGCCACCCCGGACGCGAGGAGGTGATCCGATCCGTGAGATGGAGACCATCGTCCGATGGATGACCTCGCGGGAGGCGAGCACCACCGCCATTGAGCACATGGCCCGCCTCATCCGCGCAAGGCCCAGCGAGGGAGAGCCCGTCGGCGTCCGCGCCGCCCGTGCGCAGCTCGTCCACCACATCCTGCGCAGTCTTGAGGCGCGTGTCCGGCGCGAGGACGCGCACAGCCGCGGGGCCTCCGCCAAGCCGGATCGCGATCTCCGGACCGCCGCCTGGGCGGCGCCCCTACGCGAGAACGAGATCGGATTCGAGCTCCTGGTCGACGCGGTCATCCGGCTGCGCTATGGAGCCCACGACATCTACGACATTCCGGTTGGCCAGCTCGCCCAACTCGCTCGCCATGGTCTGGACCTCGCCGGCGCGCGGCGCGAACTGCGCGGAGCCCTCACTCGACTGCGAACGCTCCGCCCCGACTGGCACACGGCCAATGCGACCATCCATCTGGGCGAGGACGACCTGCTCTTCGGCCCGTCCCGCCCCTCGCGACTCACGCCCGAAGAACTGCACGTCCAGGGCGAAGAACAGCAACTGGCGCGGCACACTCTCGCGATGCTGCTCACCGGCGAGTATGCGGCACCCCGAAACGAACTTCACAGATCGCTGTTGTCCCGCATCAGCGCCGACACCCCCGAAAATGCCACCGAACTGCTCCAATGGACGGCTCGCGAGTTCGGTCTAACCCGACTCGCCGCGGAGCGATTTGTACGGCGCCTCATCCACCTGGCCTCCCAAGCCGACCTCGACTGGCTCGCCACCCAATGCCGGCCCGCCCCCACCGCCCCACATCACCTTGGGCCTACACGCCCGTCCCGTTCCCCGCACCCCGTTCCCCAGCCAGCGCATCCTTGACCGTCTGTGGCGATGTGTGCGTCGACCGACTACTGTCGACATGTCCCCAGACGCGAGGCACTCGCCACAAGATCACTTACCTTAAATGCAGCAAACCTCCGGGCCTTCCTACACAACCGGAGGTTCACTGCAAAACACCACCCCCAGCCCCTGATATTGTGCCCACTGACCTGCACCTTTACCGTGGGGTCCTCATAGCCCCTACGAGGGGTCGCAACATAACCGGACATGCCTTGCAAATCATCTTTGCAGTCCTCATAGCCCCTACGAGGGGTCGCAACTAAACTAGCGACAGTGAGGGGCCGAGATCATTCCGGACAGCGGAATTTGTGATTGTACTTTACGAGGCCAGCTGAAGCTCTGCGTACTCATCGAGAGCCTCGAATGGCG